>JBEKWQ010000179.1:0-3522 GCA_049512875.1 Acidimicrobiales bacterium | reverse complement strand
GGCGAGACTGTACGCCGGCGCGGTGGAGGCGATCCCGATGACGACACTGGAGATAAGTCCCAGTGCGCCGGACTTGAGACCCTTTTCTTGTGCCCGGTTGGCGGGTTCAACAATCAATGCCACGGTTCCCCATCCCCTTCAACTTTGAATGGAAACCTAGCCCTTCGGATGACACAATTCCAACAGCACGCAGAGTATTTGAGATGAAAACGCACAGATTCAATAATGAAAAGTCGCGAGGAACCGTCACCTCATGAGGCGCGACCCTTGGCGCCCCCGGCAGGAGTCGAACCCGCAGCCTGACGGGTAGAAACCGTCTGCTCTATCCAGTTGAGCTACAGGGGCTCGAAACAATCGTACTAAGCACGCGCCGGACCGCGAGCCTACGCCAGACCTTGTGTAATACTTGGAAGTCTTGGTGGGCGTAGCTCAGTTGGTTAGAGCGCCAGGTTGTGGTCCTGGAGGTCGCGGGTTCGACCCCCGTCGCTCACCCCAAGTCCCTCTCGGTCCGCGCCCTGTCCTCGAAGCGCGATCTGCCGTTCGAATTTGGCGAGTAGATTTCGCTCAGGCAACTCCGCAGGGGTTCGAAGGGGGAAACAATGGCTATCGTTCGCGACTCTTTTTACATCAACGGTGAGTGGGTAAAGGCCACGTCCCAGGAGACCCTCGAGGTAACGTCCTCGGGCACCGGCGAGCACTACGCGACCATACCTGCGGGAACCGTCGAAGAAGCCAACCTGGCGGTCGAGGCCGCCGCCGCGGCTTTCACGGCCTGGGCCAACACGAGTCCGAAAGAGCGCGGCGAGTTCCTCGTTCGGATCTCTGAGAAACTTGCGGAACGCTCTGATGAGATCGCGCTTGACATCGCCAACGAGGTGGGCATGCCCCTCATGCTCGCCAAGGGCATCCAAGCGGGCATCCCGACCATGACCTTCGCCGACAACGCCAAGCGCGCGGCCGAATTCGTCTGGGAAGAGGAAGTGGGAAACTCGACACTCGTGCGCGAGCCCGTGGGTGTCGTGGCCGCGATCACGCCGTGGAACTATCCGTTGCACCAGATCGCCAACAAAGTGGCGGCGTCACTCGCGGCTGGTTGCACGATCGTCGTCAAGCCCAGCGAGGTCGCGCCGATCAACGCCTTCATCCTGGCCGATATCATCCACGAGGTCGGACTACCCAAGGGTGTGTTCAACATGGTGACCGGCCTCGGTCCGGTCGTGGGCGAAGCAATCGTCGCCCACCCCAAGACCGACATGGTCTCGTTCACGGGTTCGACCCGGGCGGGAAAGCGCGTGATGCAGATCGCCGCCGAGATGGTCAAGCGCGTGTCACTCGAACTCGGCGGCAAGTCCGCCAACATCATCCTCGAGGACGCGGACATTCCCAAGGCGGTCGCCGACGGCGTGTTCAAGTGCTACCTGAACTCGGGCCAGACTTGCTCGGCGCTCACTCGAATGGTCGTGCCACGAGCCAAGCTCGCCGAGATCGAGGACATCGCGGTCGCCACGGCGTCCGCCTTCGCACCCGCCGACCCGATCACGGGTTCGAGCCTGCTCGGTCCTCTCGTCAGCGCCACTCAGCAGCAACGCGTTCGCGACTACATCAACAAAGGAATCGACGAGGGCGCGCGCATCATCTGCGGCGGCGTGAACCCGCCCGAGGGTCTCGAAAAGGGTTACTACATCGATCCAACGATCTTCTCTGACGTCACCAACGACATGACGATCGCCCAAGAGGAGATCTTCGGGCCCGTCCTCTCAATCATTCCCTACGACACCGAAGAAGAGGCGATCGCCATCGCGAACGACTCAAACTACGGACTCGCGGGTGGCGTCTGGGCCGCGACCGACGAGAAGGCCTTCGAAGTGGCGCGCAAGATTCGTACCGGTCAAGTTGAGATCAACGGCGGAAGCTTCAACGTCATCGCGCCCTTCGGCGGTTACAAACAGTCGGGCATCGGACGCGAACTCGGACAACACGGCTTCGAGGAGTTCCTCGAAGTGAAGGCTATCCAGCACAACTAACCACTCGAGATGCCGGTGCGCGTCGGTATAGACTCGTCTCGCGCCGGTAGCTCAATTGGCAGAGCATTTGACTCTTAATCAACAGGTTCCGGGTTCAAGTCCCGGCCGGCGCACCATAGAGTATTGGATCTGTTCGTCAACAGATGACTTGATTGAAAAAAGAACGATCAAACGCTTCGATTGACTTCCTCGAAGTAATTTCTCGTCTTTGTGACCCGGTCAGTAGGAAGGTCGTTCTTTGGCGATTCGCCTGGTGACGACGTCGTTGTCACCAATCTTTCAAGATTCTCCAGACTCTCTACCATTCCCTTGCGCCAGAACTCACCGTCCGTTAAAAATCCTCGCAAGCCTTCGGAAAGCCGACTGCCATCGAAAACTTCCGTGACACGAGTCAAGTTCTCTCCTAGTGGTTCGAGTTCCCATCCCCAATAACGAGTCGTCGGGTCATTTCCGCCACCCGGAAACTCGGACGTCTGGTATGTGTGCCTGCGTGGTTCCCAGACAATTCGCCGGTCGGGCACGAATTCAATGACGTGATTCTCCATGCCGTAATCTCCCAAATCCCAGTGCGTCATGTGGATGACAAAAACGTCGCCGACCTGCGTGATCATGACGCCATCATCCGCACTTTGTGCCATTCCCGTGCCGTCTATATAGGGATGCATGGCCGGATTTGCCAACAGTGCGAAAATCGACGCAGCGGGAGCGGGGATATCGCGCGAGACTTTAATGGACGGAATGACCGAATCACTCACGACTCGTACCCTAGTTACGCCGACAGCCACGGGCCGACCACGCCGGCTACTTTGCCTTCCCTTCGGGCGCAATAGAACCAGCGGCGAACGAAGGCGGCAAGAATCTCACAACATGAACTTTTCTCACAGGGTTCTGATGAATTTCACATTCGTGCTCCCGAACGCGATGATCCATCACCGTCTCAGTGGGGTTACTGGAAAAGGCTCGACCAGTCTGATAGAACACGATTGGACGCCAGAACGTTGGTTTCCTGAAAGTGTTTCATGAGACCACGAGGGTCACGTGATTCGATGAAATAAGGGAGTCAGTTTGTTTACTCGAACCAATCAACTGCGAGCGAAGACGAAGGCGATTCTGGGTTCAGTCGTGGTTGCGTCGACGCTCATCGTGTCACTCGGCGTCGCGGTACCACCCAGTGGGGCGCTCAGTTCAAGTGCGTTCTGCAAAACGATCTACACGTGGAAGCCCGCGTCACCTCCTTCAGCGTTCACGACCAACGGTTACCACAAGTGGGCCCTTGACTATCTACCAATCTACGAGAAGCTCGCCTCAGAAGCACCGAACAAGGCGACCAAGAACATCTTGAATGAGATCGTCAACATCCTCAAGTACTATTCGACTGCCTCATCGGCCAAGGCTCTTGAGGCGTACGCTCTGGCGAACTCGAAGACCTACGAAACAGACGCCCAAGCACTCGCCAAGGCGATCATCGCCTGCGCGTAGAGGGCCTCACTGTCTCTCC
>JBEKWQ010000178.1:0-3525 GCA_049512875.1 Acidimicrobiales bacterium | reverse complement strand
CGCGAGCCGCACGGTGCCGTTCGTCGCCAAGGCGACGGGCGTCGCGCTCGCCCAGGTGGCGGTGCACGTGAGCATGGGCGAGAGCCTCGCCACGCTGCGCCAGCGCGGGATGGTTCCTGCCCGGACCCCGGTCCCTTCGTACGTCAGCGTCAAGGAGGCGGTCCTGCCCTTCAGTCGTTTTCCCGGTGTGGACACCGTGCTCGGCCCCGAGATGCGTTCGACCGGGGAGGTCATGGGCGTGGGCGAGAGTTTCGGTATCGCGTTTGCCAAAGCCCAACTCGCCGCGGGCACCCGCCTGCCCGACACCGGTCAGGTGTTCATGTCCCTCGCCGACCGTGACAAAGTGGGCGGTCTCTCGCTGGCCCGCCAATTGGTTGAACTCGGCTTTGGCATTGCGGCGACCGTGGGCACGGCGGGCTATCTTCGCAGCAACGACGTGCCCGTACAGACCCTGGTGGGAAAGATCGGTCTCGCCGACCTGGGAGTCGACGCGGTGTCGATGATGGGATCGGGTGAGGTCCAACTCGTCGTGAACACACCTTCGGGCAGCGGCGCGCGCGCCGACGGCGCGGCGATCCGTGCGGCCTGCGTGGTGCACGCCATACCGTGTCTGACGACGTTGAACGCGGGACTCGCCGCGGCCAAGGGCATCGCGGACACTCGCGCACACGGATGGCGCGTGCATTCGTTACAAGAGTTGCACGCGTGAAACTGGACCTGACGACGCACGTGGGCGACGTGGTCCTCGCGTCGCCGGTCTTGACGGCAGCTGGTACGTCGGGCTACGGCGACGAACTCGCGGGTTACGGGGACCTGGCCGAACTCGGCGCGGTCGTGACCAAATCACTCGCCGCCTTCGCGTGGTCGGGTAACGCCGCGCCCCGGCTGAGTTCGTCGGGCGACCACATGCTGAACGCCGTGGGACTCGCCGGACCAGGCGTCGAGGCCTGGCGCCGCGAGTACCTACCCGGCCTTCGAGCTCGTGGCGCGCGCGTGGTGGGATCGATCTGGGGCCGAACGGTCGCCGAGTTCGCCGACGCGGCGCGCGCGATGAAAGGGGCGCCGCTCGTGGCGCTCGAGGTGAACGCGAGTTGTCCGAACTTGGAAAGCCGTTCGAGGATGTTCGCGCACTCGGCCACCTCCACGCGTGCGGTGCTCGAGGCGTCGCGCGAAGCTGAATTGCCCTTGTGGATCAAATTGAGTCCCAATACCCCTGACCTGGTGGAGATTGCTGGCGTCGCCCTCGACGCCGGGGCGGTGGGCTTGGTACTCGTGAACACCGTGCTGGGACTCGGCATCGACGTCGAACGTCGCGCGCCGTCACTCGCCAACGGGGGAGGCGGCGTGAGCGGTGCGGGAATTCTGCCGGTCGCGCTGCGCGCGGTCTTTGAGTGTCGTGAAGCGTTCTCCTCCGCGCCGATCGTGGGCGTGGGGGGTATCAGCACTGGCGAGGACGCGGTCGCGATGCTGATGGCGGGAGCCAACGCGTTCGAAGTGGGAACCGCGATATTCGCCAACCCTCGCGCACCCTGGCGGATCCTTCACGGTCTCGAGCGGTGGATGCGTCGCCACGACGTCGCCCGGGTGCAGGACCTGATCGGGGTGGCCCATGGTTGAGAGTTTCGGCATCCGCCTCCAGGCGCAGTTGCGCGAGCGAGGGCCTTTGTGTGTGGGCATCGACCCGAGTCGCTCGTTGATTGAGTCGTGGGGACGCGAGGACACGGTCGAGGGACTCGAGTTCTTTTCTCTGGCGGTCCTCGAAGCGGTCAGCGACACCGTGGCGGTGATCAAGCCCCAGATCGCGTTCTTCGAGCGATTCGGTTCGCAGGGTTTTCGGGTGCTCGAGCGCCTGATGAGTGAAGCGCGCGACGCCCAACTCATGATCGTCGCGGACGTGAAGCGCGGAGACGTCGACACGACCAACGACGGCTACGCCGAGGCGTGGCTGGGCGAGGCGTCACCACTACGCGCCGACGCCATGACCGTGAGCCCTTACCTCGGCGTGGACTCGCTCGAACCAATGATGAGCCTCGCTCGCGTCACGGGACGCGGCGTGTTCGTGCTGGCGGCGACGTCGAACGTCGAAGGGCGTGCGATTCAAGACGCTCGCACCAGTGAGGGCGAGAGCGTCGAGTCCTTCGTGCTCGAAGAGATTCGACGACGCAATCAGAGCGACGACGGTCTCGGCCCCTTCGGGGCCGTACTCGGAGCGACGCGGGACCGGCCACAGTTCGCGCTCGAGACCCTCAAGGGTCCCTACCTCGTGCCAGGGGTGGGATCCCAGGGTGGTACGCCCGAGAACGTCGCACGGATGTTCGATCGCTGCCCCGCGGGCAGCGTGCTCGCGAGCGTTTCGCGGGCGATTCTGCACGCGGGACCGGAACAATCGAGCCTGCGTGACGCCGCCCGGCGATGGCGCGACGATTTGGCCGACGCACTCACCTAGGAAATCCGCTCGTAACAGGAGTATTCTGACGACGTGAGCCCGACGCCGCCGACTTTGTCCCAGGAACAAAGGGTCGAAGCGTCACGTTTGGCGGTGGCGAACCGTCGTCGACGCGCCGAGGTCAAACGTCAAGTGAAATCGGGCGAACTGTCCCTCGAAGAACTGTTCGAACTCGCCGAGCGTGAGGAATGCGTGGCCCAGATGAGGGCCTACGACCTGATCAGTGCGTTACCCGCCATTGGCGAGGTCAAGGCCGAGCGCATCATGAAGAACGCCTCGATCGCCCAGACGCGACGCATCCGCGGACTCGGACCCAAGCAGCGCGCGGAACTCTTTCGAGCCCTTGTCCGCTGAGCCCCTCGTTGTCGTACTTATCGGCCCGGGCGGAGTTGGTAAGGGAACCATCGCGCGGCGCCTCGTCGAGCGCGACGAGCATCTCTGGCTGAGTCGCAGTTGGACCACGCGGTCCAGACGAGCGAATGAGGACGGGACCGAATACCGCTTCGTGGATCGCGCGACCTTCGAGCGGGCGATCAACGAGCACCACTTTCTCGAATGGGCCGAGTTCCACGGCAACCTCTACGGCACGCCGCTCACGAAGGCCCCGCCGGGTGACGACGTGTTGCTCGAAATCGAGGTCCAGGGTGCGGAACAGGTGCAACGAAAGATTCCCGCCGCGGTGGTCTTCTTGATCTTGCCCCCTTCGATGCACCAGCTCGAAGAACGTCTGCGAGCCCGCGGGGACTCCGAAGAGCACATCGCACGTCGACTCTCGGCGACACCCCAGGAACTCGCCCGGGGCAAGGAATTGGCGTCCCACGTCGTGCTGAACGACGACGTGGAGCGGGCGGTTGGCGAAATCCTCTCTATACTGGAGGGACTGCGTCGGCAACGGCGCGACCCCCTCTAAAGGACCAGGACATGGCTGAACGCCCCACTCTCGTAGACCCACCCATCGAAACACTCCTGCACAAGGTCGGCGACTCGAAGTTCACCCTCGTGGCGGTGTCGGCCATTCGCGCGCGCGAGATCAACGAGTACTACAACGGTCTGGGATCGGGCCACGGCGCCCTCATCCC
>JBEKWQ010000177.1:0-3539 GCA_049512875.1 Acidimicrobiales bacterium | reverse complement strand
AGGTTGAGCGAGGTGATCGTGGTGGTGACGTTGGCGGGCAAGAGGGTCACCGTGTCACCCACCGATAGTGGCGCACCGTTCAACATGCCCGCGTAGGTCCGCCCCCCACCGGACTGGCGCAGCACCCACTGGACCGGGAGTCGCGCGCCGTGGTTCGTAGTCGTCCACGAGCCCGCGTCGGAGGTTTCGAGGGCCGTGAGGACCGTGGGCCCGTCGTACCAGGGGGTGTTCGCCGATACGTCCACGACGTTGTCACCGTAGAGAGCCGACACGGGGATGCACGTCACGTGATCGAAACGTAACTCGTGGGCGAGGGTTTCGAGCTCGTCGACGATCGACTGATACGCGCTCTCGGACCAGTTGACCTCGTCCATCTTGTTCACCGCGACCAGAATGGTTCGCACGCCGAGCAAGGCCGCGATCACCAGATGGCGGCGTGACTGCTCCTTTAGACCGTGGGCGACGTTGAGTACGACGAGGGCGAGGTCGGCCGTGGAGGCGCCCGTCGCCATGTTCCTCGTGTACTGCACGTGTCCGGGGCAGTCGGCGATGATGAACTTGCGCGACGGCGTCGCCGCGTAACGGTAGGCGACGTCGATGGTGATGCCCTGCTCGCGCTCAGCGCGAAGACCGTCGGTCACGAAGCTGAGGTCGAGGTCACCCACGCCGCGACGCTCGGACGCCGCAACGACGGCGTCGAGTTGGTCATCGAAGAGTTGGCGGGTGTCTACGAGGATGCGTCCGATCAGCGTGGACTTGCCGTCGTCGACCGACCCTACGGTGGCGAGTCGCAGGAGGTCCTTGTGGGCGAGTTTCATCTAGAAGTAGCCCTCGCGCTTGCGGTCTTCCATCGCGGTCTCACTGAAGCGGTCGTCGGCGCGCGTCGCGCCACGCTCCGAAACGTTCGCGAGAGCGATCTCGTCGATCACCTCTGCGAGGGTCGAAGCCGAGGAGACGACCGCGCCCGTGCAGTTGGCGTCACCCACGGTGCGAAAGCGAACCCGCAGACGTTCGATCTTCTCGCCGGGCCGAGGTTCGACGAAGGGACCCACGGCGAGCCACATCTGGTCTCGCAGCACGACGTCGCGATCGTGGGCGAAGTAGATCGACGGGAGCTCCATCTCTTCTCGTTCGATGTACTGCCAGATGTCCAGTTCGGTCCAGTCCGACAGCGGGAAAGCCCGCAGGTGCTCGCCCGGATTGACCTTGCCCTGGTAGAGCTGCCAGAGTTCGGGCCGTTGTTGGCGAGGGTCCCACTGGCCGAACGCGTCACGAAACGACAGGATTCGTTCCTTGGCGCGGGCCTTGTCCTCGTCGCGGCGCGCGCCGCCGAAGGCCGCGTCAAAGTTGTGCTCATTGAGTGCGTCGAGCAGGGTCACCGTCTGGAGCCGATTGCGCAGTCCTAAGGGACCCGGGTCCGCAACTCGACCCTGGTCGATCGAGTCCTGGACCTTGGCGACGATCAAACGCGCGCCGAGGCGTTCGACGTAGCGGTCACGGTAGGCGAGGACCTCGGGGAAGTTCTGGCCGGTGTCGATGTGCATCACCGGGAAGGGAAGCTGCTGGGGGGCGAAGGCCTTGGCCGCCAGGTGCAACAAGACCGCCGAGTCCTTGCCGCCCGAGAAGAGAAGGACCGGGCGTTCACACTCGGCGACGACCTCGCGCAGGATGAACATGGCGTGGGATTCGAGGAGGTCGAGATGATCGGTCATGAAGGGGGCCTGGACGGTGTCGGTTCTCATAGAAGTTCTGTCGGTTTGGTTATTCTACTAAATCACTGGAGTTGCTAGGCTAGGTGCCTCAATCCCCTATGAATGCGCCGACCCCCGCACTTGACGAGCTCGAAGCTCAGAACCTGCGTTTTGAGCACGAGACCCCCCTCGATATTCTTCGCTGGACCTTCGAGCGATTCGGCGACGGCGTGGCGATGGCCTGTTCGTTCGAGGATCTCGCCCTCTTGCACATGGTGCACCAATTGGCTCCGCGTACCGAGGTCATCTTCCTTGACACGGGCGGACATTTTCCTGAGACCCTGGAGTTCGCCTCGCGCGTCGAGCGTGAATGGGAGCTCAATCTCACCCGCACGACGCCGTCGCCCGAAGCGAAGGACTGGCCGTGTGGGACCGAGCGGTGCTGCGAGCTTCGAAAGGTCGAGCCCCTCTCTCGTGCGCTCGCGGACAAGACCGCGTGGATCACGTCGGTCAAGCGCGTGGACGCACCCACGCGGGCCGAAATGAAAATCCTGATGTGGGACGAGAAGTTCGGTCTCGTAAAGGTCAACCCACTCGCCACGTGGAGCGACGACGACGTGGCCTACTACTTGAAGGCGAACGCACTCGCCGAGCACCCCCTCTGGGCTCAGGGCTACGCGTCGATCGGGTGCGCCGCGGTGACGACCAAGCCGGTCGTCGTCGGCGACCGCCGCTCGGGACGTTGGGTGGGAGCCGACAAAGAGGAGTGCGGCCTCCACGAGGCCTAGTATCCCCCGAAAAATGGGCTTTTCGCGGTACCGTGGACTTCAATGTTTGTGCGCTCTGTCAAGGAATTGGTCAGGTGCTGCTCCTAGTCCTCGCTCTGTTGTGGGTAGCGATCCTCGTGCCCATCGCGGTCCGTTACTTTCGTGACGGCGGTACCGAACGTTCCATCGAGTCTTTTTACGCCGAACGCGAGATGCTGAGCCGCCAGGAACACGTCCTCGCGCCCGAGCACTACTACGAACGACCCGAACCACCACCAGTGTTCGAGCCCGAACAGCCTCGGCGTCCGCGGCTCACGGTCGTGCACCCCGGCGACACGGTCGGCTCGCTGCAAGCTCGTGGGTCCTGGGATGACTGGAGTCGTGATTACGACTACGACGACGGCGCGCACGTCCAGCGCCACCGCCAGGGGACGAATCGCTACGCCGCGGCCTACGCGAGTGCGACCAGCGACGGTTTCGGTGGCGCCTATAACGTCCCCTATGAGGAGAGTGGGGTAATGCGCGTGCGTCGACGTCGGATCTTCGTGACCCTGCTCGTCGCGTGTCTGGTGTTCACCGCCCTCACCTTCGTCTCGAAATCGTCGATCATTGAGAACGCCGCGGTCGGAGCGTGGGCCGCGTTACTCACCTTCGTCGTCCTCGCCTTGGTGGCGCTGGGCTTGGGTTATATGGGTGCTTCCAACGTGCGCGCTGAGTACGTTGACGTACCTGACTACGAGCCCGTTGTTTCGTTTTCGCAACGCGGCTTCAATTACGACGACGGTCCTGACGACGTCGCCGACGACGCACGGTGGCGCCGTGATGCGGCTCCTCGACGCGCCTTGGGCTAAAGTGGGTACTCCTTCGGGGGTGTAGCTCAATTGGTAGAGCGCTACGTTCGCAATGTAGAGGCAGTGGGTTCGAATCCCATCACCTCCACCGATTGACCTGTATCCCATTGTAAAAGTCCGGGACGTATGTCTCACTTTGGCTCCGGGACCTCTGTCTCACTACTCGGCCCGGCTCCGAGACCGCTGTCACAGTGGCTCCGGGACCTCTGTCCCGCTAACTCCACCTTTCC
>JBEKWQ010000176.1:0-3562 GCA_049512875.1 Acidimicrobiales bacterium | reverse complement strand
CGACGTCGAAGTCGCGCGCGGCACCATTGAACGCTTCACGCCGTCGGGGTTCAACGGCGTCGGCGTTGGAGTCACCTGCGGCTACGAATGGGGTCCGGCCGTTGGCCGCGGATACACCACTCCTTTCGAATTTCCCGGCATTATTGAGCGAGCCGTTGTCGAAACGAGAGGTCCAGTCGTGCGCGACCCGCTCGCCGAGCTCGATGCGATTCTCTCCGAGCAATAATCACGGCAGGTTCGCGCCCAGTCGGCCTTTGGCGCGGCGACGAAAGTGGGCCTGCGCACTAAACGACGAAAAGATCAGTGTTGGTTGTACTTCACCGTCGTCGTCTTGCCGTTGAGCAGCGTGATCGTGAAGGTGAAGACGCCATTACGCGAACGCGGCTGGACGCTCACGCGTACTCCCAGGGCGGTACCACTGTCGCTCAGCACCAGGGCGGAGGTCCCGTGGTGGCTCGTGACCGTGGGCCGACCGTAGAAGCCGGTGCCGATGATCTGGAGGTTGACGGTCCTGCCCGCCACGGCGTGGCCGACCACGTACGAGGCGACCGGCCCCGCGGGCACGACCGGGGTGACCGGCGCAGGGTTCGTGGCGGTCACGGTAAGGGTGAAGACGAACGTTCCCTGGTCTCCGAAGCCGTCGGCGGTCGCGCCGGTCGCCTTGTAGGTGCCCGCAACGAGTGTCGCGCCGTTGCTCGAGACCGCGCCACTACTCGAGACCACCAGGTTGGGCGAGCCGGTCGTCTGAGTGAAGGTCACCGGGCCAGTGTTTCGGCTCACGCTCAGTTGGGCACTGAACGTCGGAGTCGAGGTCGTGACGACTGACGCCGTCGTCGGGCTGTTCTGCGTGATCGGCCCGACGGTCATCGTAAAGGTAAAGACGCCCGCGTCCCCGCTCGGGTCACTCGTCGTGCCCGTCGCGCCGTAGACGCCAAAGGGCAGGGCGCCGCTCGTCGTGAGTAGTCCCGTGCTCGAGACCAGGAGGTTGGGCGAGCCGGTCGTCTGCGTGAAGGTCACTGGACCGGTGTTTCCCGAGACGACGAGTTGGAGCGAGTAGTTGGGCGTCTGGGTGGTCTTCAGGGTTATCGTCGTCGGCGCCACCTGGGTGATCGTGCCGACGCTCAGGATGAAGCTGAAAAGACCGACGTCACCCTTGGCGTCACTCGTTGAACCCGTTGCGCTGTAAGTACCCGGGACCAACGAGACACTCGTCGTGAGCAGTCCCGTGCTCGAGATGACGAGACTCGGAGAACCGGTCGTTTGGACGTAGGTGACCGCAGTCGTCGCACCGCTGACGGTGAGTTGCTGGGTGTACGTCGCCGACGCCGCGACCGAGATCGACGCCGCGCCTGGGGTACTGATGAGACCACACGCGTAGTCACCATCGAGGCCGTTCATCGGGTACTGGATCATCGCCACGCGTCCGCCGTCAAAGGACGGCAACGCGCACGCCGCTTCGGCGGCCGCGAGGGTCGGATAACCGGGCATCCACGCGGGAATGGTCTTAAAGGCCGTGGGCGGCGTGCCCGTGATCGTGTTCCACTGTTGAGCGGTCGAGTAGATGCCAAGATTGGTGACCCCGACACTGGTCAAGTACGCAATGGCCCCAAGCAACATCGACTGATCGTTGTTCAGCGACGAGCTCGAGGGTCCGTACGCCGATTCGATGACTTCCCAATGGTTCCCGGTCTCGACGTCGAGCCACCAGTTGGCACTCGTCACCGCGGTAGTGGGCGACGCCGATCCGTCGGCGGTCTCGGCGTTGATGGCGTTGGCGAAGGACACCTTGGCCGCGCCCCACCCGTAGTCGTAGGCGCAGGTCGTCGAGTTACCCCCCGTACAGGACTGGGGGCCGGACCCACTGATTGGCCAGTTCGACGTGTCCGACGGACCTGGGTCGTCGGTGTTCATGTAGAACGCGGGCACGCCCGCGATGGTCGACTTCGCCCAGGTGACCTCACTGGCGAGACAAGGGTTGGTCGAATAGGGATGACCGTCATTCACGCCGACGACGCCGAAGCCGGCCGGGTACGTGATCGTGCTGGCACATTGGGGATAACTGATGTCGTAACCAGTCGAGGCGGTGACGCTCTGAGCACTCGAAGGTCCGACGAGGACGACCACAAATCCCGCCGCGGCCAACGTAACTGCGAGCAGGACCTTCGTCAGGAGTTTCAACACGTGCAACAAGCCTAGGAGGAGCATCATGACGACCCGGTGACAATTGGTGAGAAGTGCCTGAGAGTTGTCCTCGCGAGAGCCACAAACTCGGACAATTCATCGAGAATCATCAACCGTGCGTAAAGAGCCACCTTTCTCATCTAAATTCGAACCAACGATGAACTCTTTTTCCATGATGGACAAACTCACAAGCGATGGGATCCGGTGCGCTGCGTGCGAGTGTTGCTTCGACGCGCACGCACGCTCGACCGCGGCACGACCGTGACGAGCGCGCTTCGACAACAACCAGCGTGGAAGCAGCTCGAGGATCACTTCCAAGCAGTGAAGGACCTTCACCTGCGACAACTCTTCGCCGACGATCCTGATCGAGGGACGACCTTCGTTGTCGAGACCGAGGGTGTCTATCTCGACTACTCCAAGAACCGCGTCACGAGCGAGACCATGTCTCTCTTGGTGCAACTCGCTCGCGAGTCGGGGCTCGAGAAGCGTCGTGACGCCATGTTCAAAGGAGCGCGCATCAACGTCTCCGAGGATCGAGCGGTCTTGCACGTGGCCCTTCGCATGCCGGTGCACGCCACCCTCGTGGTGGAAGGTGTGGACGTGGTCGCCCAGGTGCACGAAGTCCTCGCTCGAATGCGCGACTTTTGCGAGCGCGTCCGTTCGGGCGACTGGAAGGGAGCGACCGGACGGTCCATCAAGAACATCGTGAACGTGGGTATTGGCGGATCGGACCTCGGACCAGTCATGGCCTACGAGGCGCTTCGTTACTACGCGAGACGTGACCTGATGTTCCGTTTCGTCTCGAACGTCGATTCGACCGATTTCGCCGAAGCGGTCTCGGACCTGGTCCCCGACGAGACCCTCTTCATCATTTCGTCCAAAACCTTCACCACCCTCGAGACGCTCACCAACGCCCACAGCGCTCGCGACTGGGTCACGAGTGCGCTCGGTGAGGACGCGGTCGCTCGCCACTTCGTCGCGGTCTCTACGAACGACCAACTCGTCGCGCACTTCGGTATCGACACGGCCAACATGTTCGGCTTCTGGGACTGGGTGGGTGGTCGCTACTCCATGGATTCCGCGATCGGACTCTCCACGATGCTCGCGGTCGGACCCGAAAACTTCGACGAACTCCTCGCCGGTTTTCGCGCCATGGACGAACACTTTCTGAGCGCACCGCTCGAGGAGAACCTGCCAGTCGTGATGGGTCTGCTCAGCGTGTGGAACCGCGACTTCTTCCAATTTCCGAGCGTGGGTGTCATGCCCTACGAGCAGTATCTCAAGCGCCTACCCGCTTATCTCCAACAGCTCACCATGGAATCCAATGGCAAACACGTCACCCTCGAAGGCCACGTGGTCGACTACGACACGGGCGCGCTCT
>JBEKWQ010000175.1:0-3565 GCA_049512875.1 Acidimicrobiales bacterium | reverse complement strand
CGCGGCGTCGGCGATGCCGCGATGGAGTTCTTCGAGGTCGGTGCCCGGAGGCGAGCACACCGCGATGACCGCTCCCCTCGGTCGCCCTCCCATCGCCGCCAGGTCCGACACCGCCGCGGCCAGCGCCTTAAATCCCAGGTCCTCGAGCGGGAATAGCGACCCATCGAGATGGACACCCAACACCGCAACGTCGGTGCTGATGAGTGCTTCTCCCACGAATGGGGCCAAAACCGCGGCGTCATCACCGATATGACTTTCTCCCTTAGGGATCGAGTGACGACCCACGATGGTGACGATACGCTCAAGTACGTCATCCTCTTGCCGGGGGTGCTCTCCTACGAGGGCTAAGGGGTCAGCCGGCACGGGAGTGGCCCTGACGAGTCAGGTGGGCACCGCGCGGGCGCGGTGCTAAATGATTGGAGGACCTCATCATGGAGTACCCAACACGTAACAAGAAACTCATCGAATGGGTGGAATTGGTCGCGAAGGTCACCACACCCGATCGTATCCACTGGTGCGACGGGTCCGACGCGGAATACGACGAACTTTGTCAGCGGCTCGTGGACTCGGGAACCTTTCGCCGACTCAATCCCGTCAAGCGACCCAACAGCTACTACGCGCTCTCGGACCCGGGTGACGTCGCTCGCGTCGAGGACCGCACGTTCATCTGCTCCGAGAAAGAGATCGACGCTGGTCCGACCAACAATTGGTTCGAACCCGACGAGATGCGCGCAAAATTGAATGGACTGTTTCGTGGATGCATGAAGGGACGCACCATGTACGTCGTGCCCTTCTCCATGGGTCCCCTCGGTTCGAAGATCGGCCACATTGGTGTCGAGATCACCGACTCGGCGTACGTCGCGGTGAACATGAAGATCATGACGCGCATGGGTACCGGCGCGCTCGACGTGCTCGGCGACGGTGAGTTCGTGCCCTGCCTGCACTCGGTGGGCATGCCGCTCGAGCCCGGCCAGAAGGACGTGGCCTGGCCGTGCAGTCCTGACAACAAGTACATTGTCCACTTCCCCGAGACCCGTGAGATCGTCTCATTCGGCTCGGGCTACGGCGGCAACGCCCTGCTCGGCAAGAAGTGCCTCGCACTTCGTATCGCCTCGGTACTCGGTCGTGACGAGGGTTGGCTCGCCGAACACATGCTGATCTTGAAGTTGACCAACCCGGCCGGCGAGTCGCGCTACGTCACGGGCGCGTTCCCGAGCGCGTGCGGCAAGACCAACCTCGCGATGCTCGTACCCACCTTGCCGAACTGGAAGGTCGAGACCGTGGGCGACGACATCTGCTGGATGAAACCGGGTCCCGACGGTCGTCTCTACGCGATCAACCCCGAAGCTGGCTTCTTCGGCGTCGCGCCGGGCACGAACATGGAGACCAACCCCAACGCCATGTACTCGTGCGAGAAGAACTCGATCTTCACCAACGTGGCCCTCACGGCCGACAACGACGTCTGGTGGGAAGGAATGGGCGAACCACCCGAAGGGCTCACGGACTGGAAGGGCCAGAAGTGGAGCAAGGAACTCGGCACCCCCGCCGCGCACCCGAACGCGCGCTTCACCGCCCCCGCGAACCAGGACCCCGCGATCGCGCCCAATTGGGAAGACCCCGCGGGCGTGCCCATCGACGCGATCCTCTTCGGGGGTCGCCGCGCGAACACGGTGCCGCTGATCTTTCAGTCTCGTGACTGGGATCACGGCGTGTTCCTCGGTTCGATCGTCTCCTCAGAGACCACCGCGGCGGCCGTGGGTACGGTGGGCAACCTGCGCCGTGACCCGTTTGCGATGCTGCCCTTTTGCGGTTACAACATGGCGGATTACTTCGGGCACTGGCTCACCTTCTCCAAGCGCTTTGACGAGAAGAACCTGCCCAAGATCTTCTACGTCAACTGGTTTCGCAAGGGCGAGGATGGCCGCTGGCTCTGGCCGGGTTACGGCGAGAACAGTCGCGTGCTCGAGTGGGTCTTCGAGCGCACCGCCGGACGCGCCGAGGCCGAGGTGACACCTATTGGCTTCGTGCCGACACCCACGTCCATTGACGTGCGTGGTGTGGACGTGACTCCCGGGGACATGAAGGAACTGCTCACGGTGCACGCGGACGAGTGGCGGGCCGAGGTGCCCCTCATCCGAGCGCACTTCGCCCAGTTCGGCGACCGTCTCCCCGCCAAACTCCGCCAGGAGATCGACGAACTCGAGCAGCGTCTCGGCTGAGCTACTCCGCGGTCTCGGCGTCGGCGACGATGAGTCGTGGTCCCGAGGGCCAGTCGAAGTAGCGCCACGTCCAGTTGATCATCACGCGCAGTCGGTTGCGAAAGCCGATCAGGTACCACAGGTGAAGTCCTAACCACGCCAACCAACCCGACGTGCCCTTGATGACTGAGCCGCCCGGGAGTTGGGCGACCGCGGCGTGGCGGCCAATGGTCGCCATGATGCCCTTGTTGCGGTACTTGAAGGGTTGGGTTGGCGAACCGTCCAGGACGAGCAGGATCTGGCGAGCGCAGTGACGTCCGGACTGCATCGCGACCGGTGCCAACTGCGCGCAGAGCGTCGTCTCGTCCAAGGGCACCGCCGCCGCGTCACCCACCGCCCAGACGTTGGTGCTCTCGAGCAGACGAAGGTCGGGCGTGACGCGTACGCGTCCCCCCGGACCCGGGCTCGCTTGAAGATCGCGGCTGAGCGTGCCACTCGCGGTGACGCCGGCTGCCCAGATCACTGCGGCGACCCTCAGGCGTTCCCCGTCGGCGAATCGAATGGCGCGCTCTTCGACTTCGACCACCGAGCGACCAAATTCGATCTCGACACCCATACGTTCGAGTTCCTTCTGGGCGTACTTGCTCGCCTTCTCGGGAAAGGGCGTGAGCAGCCGCGGCGCCATGTCCACGAGCATCACGCGCACTCGCGACGGATCGATGCGAAGTCCGTCACGCTTGATGACGGTGCGAATCAACTCTGAGAGCGCACCGGAGGTCTCCACGCCGGTCGGTCCGCCCCCGACGATCACGAAGTTGAGCGAGACCGGTGCCTCGTCGGCGGCCGCGTCGGCCTCTTCGAGTGCGCTCAGCAGACGATTGCGCAACTTGCGCGCGTCGGCCAGTGAGTAGAGCGGCATGGCGAATTGGGACGCCCCCGGGATGCCGAAGTAGGACGCGGTGGCACCGGTGGCGACCACGAGGTGGTCGTAGGCGATCTCGGACCCGCCCTCGAGCACGACGGCGTTGCGACCGTGGTCGACCTCACGAACCTTGGCGTGACGGAAGCCGACGTTCTTCACCTTGCCGAAGATGGTGCGGATGGGATAGGCGACCTCGGCGGGTTCGAGCATGGCCGTCGCCACCTGGTACAAGAGGGGCAAGAACGTATGGAAATTGTGCTTGTCGACGATCGTGACCCGCACGTTCTTGTTGGCGAGCCCGCGGGCGGTGGCGATTCCGGCAAATCCGCCGCCAATGATGACTACGTGGGGTAGGTGAGAGAAAGTGGGGAACTCGGGCACCGGATCGTGAGAGATCGCCATATCTCTACCAAGCATAGTTGACCTTAAGTCAATTCATATCATC
>JBEKWQ010000174.1:0-3584 GCA_049512875.1 Acidimicrobiales bacterium | reverse complement strand
GGCATGCGCGGAATCTCCAACTGGAGTAGCGGATTTCCAAGTATGCGCGGTCAGATCACGAACCACGCGGCGACGGTGGCCGAGATGGTGCGTGAAGAGGGCTACGCGACCTTCGCCCTCGGCAAGTGGCATCTGGTCTCGATGGAACACTCCTCATCGGCCGGACCTTTTGATCAGTGGCCTCTCGGGCGCGGCTTTGAGCGTTTCTACGGATTCCTCGACGGCGAGACCGACCAATTCACCCCCGACTTGGTCTACGACAATCATCGCGTCGCACAACCGCGCACGGTCGAGGAGGGCTATCACCTCAGTGAGGACCTGGTCGACCACGCCATCGAGTTCGTGCACGACGCCAAGTCGATCCGCCCGGACCGTCCGTTCTTCATGTACTTCGCCTTTGGCGCCACGCACGCCCCTCATCAGGCTCCCGCTGCGTACCTCGAGCGACACCGCGGTCGATACGACGCTGGCTGGGACGTCGCACGAGAAACGTGGTTCGCCCGTCAAAAGCAGATGGGCATCATCAGCGAGAGCACCGAGCTTGCGCCGCGCAACGACGGTGTCGAACCATGGGATTCGTTACCCGAGAACCAGAAGAAACTGGCGTGTCGCCTCCAGGAGGCGTACGCCGCCTTCCTTGAACACACCGACGCTCAGATCGGTCGCCTCGTTGACGACCTGCGCGCCTTGGGTGAATTGGACAACACCCTCCTCCTGTTGATGTCCGACAACGGCGCATCCCAAGAAGGTGGACCCTTCGGCATCCTGCACGAGATGAAGTTCTTCAACGGGATCCTCGAAGTCCCCGATGAGGCCGTCAAGCGTCTCGATGACATTGGCGGACCGAGTAGCCATTCGAACTATCCGTGGGGTTGGGCTCAGGCGGGCAACACGCCTTTCAAGTGGTATAAGCAAAACACCCACGAAGGGGGTGTTCACGTCCCGCTCATCGCGCACTGGCCCCAAGGATTCAAGGCCCGAGGCGAGATTCGCCATCAGTTTCACTACGTCACCGACATCACGCCCACGGTCCTCGAAGTAACGGGCGCTGTTGCTCCGGCCAACTACCGCGGTCTCGAACAGGTGCCCATCGCGGGGGCGTCACTGGTCTACTCCTTTGACAGTCCCGACGCCCCAAGTCAGAAGACGACGCAGTACTTCGAGATGGTCGGACACCGCGCGATGTATCACGAGGGATGGAAGGCAGTCACGCGCCACCAGCACGGCACTCCCTTTGACGACGACCGCTGGGAGTTGTACCACGTAGCCCTCGACCCGTCTGAGTGTCACGACCTCGTTGCGTTCGAGCCAGACAAGTTGAAGGAACTGGTCGCGATGTGGTGGCACGAGGCGGAGGAATATGGCGTCCTTCCTCTCGACGACCGGCTGATCGAACTCTTTGGCGCCCGCTCGCGCGACAATTCGCCTCATCCCTTGAATCGGCATTACACGTACCACCCTCCCTTGAGTCCGATTCCACCTCAGGCCGCGGCGGGTATCGGTGGACGTAGTTGGGATCTGGCGGCGCGCGTGCGTCGATCCGCGAGCGACCAAGGCGTGATCATGGCCTCGGGCACCGAGAACGCCGGCGTGAGTTTCTTCATCCAGGGTGACCGGCTCTACTTTGACTACAACATCTTCGGCGACCACCACGTCATTGAGTCCACCGAGACGGTGCCCGAGGGAGAATCGGTTCTCGGTGTCCAGTTCCGACGCGGTCGCAGTGACGCCGACGCGACGCTCATGATCAACGAGAGGCCAGTGGGCACGGGGCACTTTCCATTCCTTATGCGCATCATCTCGAGCATCGGGATGAGCATTGGTTCGGATCATGGTTCGCCAGTCTCGAAGCACTACCACGACGACTTCGTCTTTGAGGGAACGCTGCACCAAGTGGACATCCAACTCATTATCCAGAGTGCGGGTAGCGAGAGTGAGCTGGCCGCCCGCGAGGGCATGGCCCGCCAGTAGCCGCGTCGCACGAAGAGAGAGGAAAGAAATGGACCGACTTCGAACACCAGAGGAGAGGTTCGACGACCTGCCCGATTTCCCGTACCTGGCGTCCTACGCCGTGGTGCAGGACCCCAACGGAGGAGAGGGACTTCGCATGGCCTACCTGGACGAAGGTCCAAAGGACGGGCAGGTCGTCCTCTTGATGCACGGCGAACCAAGCTGGTCCTACCTGTACCGCTTCATGGTCCCGGGACTCGTCGCGCGAGGTCGTCGGGTCGTCGCACCAGACCTCATTGGCTTCGGTCGTTCGGACAAGCCCTCGCTGCGCGGTGAGTACACCTACGCTCGCCACGTCGCGTGGACGCGCGAGCTGTTGTTCGACGAGCTTGACCTCACGGGCGTCACCCTCTTCGCCCAGGACTGGGGGAGCCTCATTGGACTTCGCCTGGTGGGCGAGCACCCCGAGCGTTTCGCCAGGGTGGCCATAGGAAACGGGGGTCTGCCCACGGGCGACGAACCGATGAGTGAGGCCTTCCTCATGTGGCAGGAGTACAGCCAGAGTACGCCCGACCTGCACGTGGGCGGGATCGTCTCGGGTGGTTGCGTGAAGCGTCTGGCGCCGGAAGTTGTCGCGGCCTACGACGCGCCGTTCCCCGATGACTCGTACAAAGAGGGTGCTCGACAGTTCCCACTGCTCGTTCCGACGTCGCCCGAGGACCCCGCTCACGACGCGAACGTCGCCGCCTGGGCGGTACTCGCCGCCTTCGAGAAGCCTTTTCTCTGTTGCTTCTCGGACGCTGACCCGATCACCAAGGGCGGCGATCGGAAGTTCCTCGCCGTCGTTCCCGGCACGAAGGGACAGGCGCACGTCACCGTCGAAGGTGGAGGGCATTTCCTCCAAGAGGAGAAGGGTCCCGAACTCGCCGACATCCTCAATGGCTTCATCGACGCCAACCCGATCTAGAAGTACTGTTCGCCCAACTGTTCGCTCCAGGCGGGTACGCGTAGTTGTCCGCGCGGCATGCTCCAGCGAAACACCGGCTTGATGTCGAGCACGGGCGTGCCGTCGATGCCGTCGAGGCCGCGAACGGTGATCGACCTCTCCGCGAGTGCGTCAATGGCCACCGTCGTGAGCAGTATGCGGTTCGGGCGGTCCTTGTTGCGTTGGGCGAAGATGCCCACGTCGGGCCACTCCTCGTTGCCTCGGGGGTGACGGTGCCAGGGCGCGGGCGGAACGTCTTCGGCCCAGTCGGCGTAGAAGACGATCTCGACGTGGCTGAAGTCCTCCAAACCTCGCAGGGCGTCACTCGGCACGTCCTGGGCCAGTTCGACGGTGCTTATCACGTCGTCCCAATTGTCGTCGAGCGCTTCGCTTCGCTCGTTGCGGATGTAGGCAATCGATCGAACGACGTGGTTCATTCGAACAATCTAGTGAGGTCGCAGAACCCTCGCCCAGAGTCGCCGAGTCTCAGAAGGTATCGTGGTTCGGTCACGACGAGAGACGGCAATGGCGGAACTGACCTTCACCTACGGAACCATGGCAGCGGGCAAGTCGACGCTCGCGCTCCAGCTCTGTTGGCAACTGCGAGAAGGACGTAGCGACGTGGCCCTGTGGACGTTCGGGGACCGAA
>JBEKWQ010000173.1:0-3654 GCA_049512875.1 Acidimicrobiales bacterium | reverse complement strand
CACGGCATCATCACCATCGGTTTCTTTCTCATCATCGGCTTCATCGAACAGCGTCGCGGCAGTTACCAGGTCGCCGATCTCCAGGGACTCCAGGGACCCGCGCCGGTGCTGGCGGGGGTCTTTACCGTGGTGATGCTGGCCTCGATCGGCCTGCCCGGTCTGTCGGGCTTCGTAAGTGAGTACCTGATCCTCATCGGCACCTTCGCGGTGCACGCCTGGTGGGGCGTAGTGGGCGCCTTGGGCGTCGTGGCGGCGGCGGTCTACCTGCTCTGGGCCTACCAGCGCGTCTTCCAGGGTCGCGCCGTGGGGGCCAACGCCACGATTCCCGACGCGACCAACAAGGAACGCTGGGTGCTCGTGCCGATCGTGGTGCTGATCGTGGCGCTCGGTGTCTTCCCGCGACCGGTGCTTGATCGCATCACGCCCTCGGTCCAGCAGTTGATCGAGCACGTCGCACCGAACGGGGTGACCAAGTGACGACCAGTGCGCCCCTCGTCATCCCGTCGATCCACTACCTGGCGATCCTGCCGGTCATCATCTTGTTCGGGGCTTCGTTGTTCCTCGTGTTCCTCACCGCCCTCGTGCGCACCAAGATCACCCAAGGAACCGCCACCGCGGTCAGCGTGACGGCGTCACTCGCGGTGCTCGTGGTCACGTTCTTCCAGTGGCGCTGTCTGGACAAAGTCGGTCCGACGACGACGATCGCCCACGCGATTGTCCTAGACGGTTTTAGCGTGGTGGCGACCGCGGTCATCGCGCTGAGCCTCTTGATGGCGACGTTGGTCGCCCACGACTGGGCGGTGCGCGAGCGCGTACAGGGTTGCGAGTACCAGATCCTCGCGCTCGCGGCTTCTTCGGGCGCGATCCTCATGACCCAGGCCAACGACCTGATCGTGATCTTCCTCGGTCTCGAGATAATGTCGCTCGGCCTGTACGTGTTGGTCGCCTTTGACCGACACCGCAAGACCTCCGCGGAGGCGGCACTCAAGTACTTTCTGCTCGGCGGTTTCGCGTCGGCGATCTTCGTCTACGGCGCGGCCCTCGTCTACGGGGCGACGGGCACGACGAACCTGACCACGATCTCGTACTTCCTCGGCTCTAACGTCCTCTTGCGACCGGGCCTGCTCTACGCGGGCGGGGCGTTGTTGATCGTCGGCTTCGGCTTCAAGGTGGCGGCGGTGCCGTTTCACCTATGGTCGCCCGACGTCTACGAGGGTGCGCCCACGCCGGTGACCGGTTTCATGGCCTCGATCGTCAAGGTGGGCGCCTTCGCCGCGTTCGTGCGCGTGGTGATCTCGGCGCTCGGCACCCAGATGGAGACCTGGCGACCGATCCTGTGGGTGCTCGTGGTGCTCACGACCGTCGTAGGCGCGTCGCTCGCGCTGATTCAGCGCAACGCCAAACGCATTCTCGCCTATTCGTCGATCAATCACGCCGGTTTCATCCTGCTCGGCGTCTGGGCCGGCAGCGTGAGAGGCGTCGCGGGCACCTTGTTCTACCTCATCACCTACGCGCCCACCGTGGTCGCCACCTTCGCGATTCTGACCCTCGTGGGCGGCGTGGGTGACGAGAACCATTCGATCGACGCCTACCGTGGTCTCGCGCGACGTCAACCGTGGCTCGGCGCGTCGATGACGGTCCTGCTGCTTTCCCAACTCGGGGCGCCGCTCACGACGGGCTTCTACGCGAAGTACTCGGTCCTGGCGGCCGCGATTGACCAGGGGGGCAGCGCCATCGCCCTGATCGCGCTGCTCAGTGCCGCGATCGCGGCGTTCTTCTACCTGCGTTGGGCCATGGCCCTCTACGCCGACGAGTCGGTGGACGCCGCTCGGGTCGTGGTGCCGCGTTCGACTGGTCTCGTGATCGGATCGGGTGTGGCGATGACCCTGGTCTTTGGCGTGTGGCCCGGACCGCTCGCGACCCTCGCCCAGCACGCGACGCTGCTCTTTCACCCGTGAGCCTCATCGGCGTCGCGACCTGCGCGGGGGTCGACGCTGATCCCTCCTCACCTTTTCGTGGCGACAACGTCGATCCCGATTCGCCGTTGTTGTTGGCGGCCCTGGCCGAGCTCGGCCTCTCGGGTGAACTTTGCGTCTGGGACGACGCCAAGGTCGACTGGGATCGTTTTGACCTGACGGTCGTGCGCTCGACCTGGGACTACTCGGGACGACGAGACGAGTTCCTCCGTTGGGCGCGCGGCGTGCCGCGGCTCTTTAATCCCTACGACGTGCTCGAGTACTCCTCGGATAAGCACTACCTGGCCGACCTCGGCGCGGCCGGGCACCGGATCGTGCCGTCGTTCTTCTGTGACGTGGGGGCGTCACCCGTGTTCCCCACGGGCGACTTCGTCGTCAAACCCTGCGTGGGGGCCGGTTCGATCGACGCCGCGCGTTACGGCGCTGACGAACTCGACCAGGCGAGAGAGCACGTGCGAGACCTGCACGAGCGAGGCCGTGACGTGTTGATCCAGCCCTACGTGACCTCGGTCGACGAGACGGGCGAGCGCGCCCTGGTCTTCATCGACGGCGCCTTCAGTCACGCCATGACTAAAGGCCCGATGCTCAATACGCCAGTAGACGAGCGCGGTCCGCTGTTTCGACTCGAGCAGATGAACAGCGCCCAGGCCGAGGAGGACGCGCTGGACTTCGCCGCGCGCGTGCTCGCCGCGCTCGAGTGGCGCGACCTGCTCTACGCGCGCGTGGACCTCGTCGCCGACCACGGTTGGGCGTTGATGGAACTCGAACTGGTCGAGCCCTCGTTGTTCTTGCAGTTCGAACCCGCGGCGGCCAAGCGACTCGCTCGCGCGATCGATCGGCGCCGCGAGTCGCTCGTCTCCTAGGTTCGGGGTCGAACGACCACGGTGCCGGCGAACTTGTCGGTCAGGGTCTGCTTGCGCTTGTCCCAGAGCGGCCACAAAAGGTCGAGGAAGATGGGGATACCGAGCACGAGACCCAACGCCGCGTGGTGGCTCTCGACCATGCGCTCGTGGGCGTTCGGGTGTCGGTACTTGTCGTAGTGGTAGATATTGCTGATCAGACTGAACACGCAGTAGAGCGCGGTGCGCTTTCCCGCCTCGAAGCGAGAGACGGTGGCGTTGGTGGTCGCGTTCACGACGCGCACGCGCACGAGTCGCATGCCCAGGGTCTGGCCCGACGTGTAGGTCAAAAGCAGTGTGCCGTAGAAGAAGGTGACCACGACGACCACGATCGCCGCGGCGTAGGCGTTGACGTGCAGGGACCGCAACGGGTACGAGACCACGACGCCCAGGATGATCGCGTCGACGAGGTAGCCGAGCACGCGCCACCAGTAGCTCGCGAGATCGGTGCCCGCGCCGAGCGTGGTGACGTCAGACGAGCGGGGCATGGGCCCGAGCCCGGCGAGGGCGCCGTCGCTCGCCTGGCCGCACTCGGGACAGGATTGTTGACCGGTTTCTAGAAGGTTCCCGCAACGGTTGCAGTACGGCACCGCTCTCCTCTCGTGATGACTCTCGCCACCGATAACTCAAGACTGTAGGCCGAGTTTGATCGCTCGTCGGCGACGAGCTCGCTTATTCAGATCGGGTCGGGCCAGTGCACGACGTGGAGCCGCGAGCGACGAGTCCCACGCTGTGACACCATCTCGTTGACGTCGAACGGGTTCTCGAGGTTGTCCAGG
>JBEKWQ010000172.1:0-3669 GCA_049512875.1 Acidimicrobiales bacterium | reverse complement strand
AATCTGTTCCTTGGTCAATGTTCCAGCCATGGTGATTCCTTTCTTTCCTACGTTTCGGTACTGCGTTGGTGTGGTTATTCGGCCGGTTCGCTCGCGGCGTCGTCAACTGGCGCCTCGGTGGCTTCGGCGTCGACCTCGGCCACGGGGGCCTCGGTCTCTTCCGCGACCTCCGCGACGGGTGCCGCGGCGTCGTCGCTCGCTGCGGGTGCAGCTTCCTCGACCCCGGCCGGAGTCTCGGCGACCTCTTGGACCTTCTCGTTCGCGGGGAGGACTGGGCCACCCTTGCTCTCGAGGAGGGCCGAAAGGCCGTAGGCGAAGTTTTGCGGGACGGCCTTCAAGAGACCGGCCATGGTGCGAAGTGGTGAGGCGAGTAGACCCGCGAGTTGGGCGAGCAGGACGTCACGACTCGGCAGGTCCGCGAGGGCGGTCAGGTCCTTAAAGGAGACGACCCGGCCGTCGACCACCCCGCCCTTGACGACCAGCATCGGGGACTCCTTGGCGAAGTCGCGCAACGCTTTGGCGACCGCCGAGACGTCGCCGTCGACAAAGGCAATCGCGGTGGGACCCTGGAGAAACTGTCCGATGGGCTCGAACGTCGTGCCGGTGATGGCGCGAAGCACGAGCGTGTTCTTAAAGACCTTGTAATCGGCCCCAAGGGTACGCAGTTGCTTGCGCAGTGTGGAAATCTCGGCGACAGTGAGGCCGCGGTACTCGGTCACGACGGCCGTCGAGGTACCGTCCACTTTGGACTTGACCTCGTGGACGGTGGCGACCTTGTCGGGACGAATCTTGCTCATGCTGCTCCTTCACCGGATCACTCCGGATCTGGCCTCGGACACCCGAGCACACGAGCCGCTGTCGCGAACTCGAAATCCTCGTCAGGCTGACCTAGGTCACTTAAGTGGTTTCCCACACCGGATGTCTTCGGCTTTCCTTTAAGACTGTTGCACCGACGTCGTGCGAGGTTCCATGCTAGCCAACGGGCTCGGTACCCGTCAAAATCTAGGCGGTGGTGAGGGCGTCCTCTTCGTGACGGGTGCGCGCGGGGTCGATCTTGACGCCGGGACCCATCGTCGAAGAGACCGTGATGCTCATCACGTAGCGGCCCTTGGCGCTCGAGGGCTTCACGCGAACGATCTCGTCAACGACCGCCTGCACGTTCTTTACGAGATCCTCACGACTGAAGCTCGCCTTGCCCACGCGCAATTGGACGTTGCCCACCTTGTCGGTGCGGTACTCGACGCGTCCGCCCTTGAACTCAGCGACCGCCTTGGCGACGTCCATCGTGACGGTGCCGGTCTTGGGGTTGGGCATGAGACCGCGCGGACCGAGCACGCGCCCGAGTCCACCGACCTGGCCCATGAGGTCCGGCGTCGCGATGGCGATGTCAAAGTCGAGGAAACCACCGGCCACTTTGGCCACGAGGTCGTCGGCGCCCACGACGTCCGCGCCCGCATCGCGAGCGGCCTGGGCCGCCTCGCCCGCGGCGAAAACCGCCACGCGATTGGTCTTGCCGGTGCCCGCGGGCAGCGAGAGCGTGCCACGCACGATCTGCTCGGCCTTGCGTGGGTCGACCCCGAGGCGGATCGCCAGTTCGACGGTCTCGTCGAACTTCGCGGTCGCGAGGTGCTTCACCTTGTCGACGGCCTCGGGGATCGTGAGCAGTTCCTCACGGTCCACCTGCGCCAGAGCGTTGACGTACTTCTTGCCGTGCTTCATGATTCTCTCCTAGCCCGCCACCGAGATACCCATGGAACGGGCGGTACCGGCGACTTGCAATTTGGCCATCTCGAGGTCATCGGTGTTGAGGTCCTTGAGCTTGGTCTTGGCGATCTCCTCGATCTGGTCCATGGACACGGTCGCCACGGTCTCACGACCGGCGAGCTTGGCGCCCTTGGCGACGCCCGCCGCCTGGCGCAACAGGACCGGCGTCGGGGGGGTCTTCAAAACGAAGGTGAACGAACGGTCCTCGTAGATCGAGATGTCAACGGGGATCACCGTTCCCTTCATGGACTCGGTCGCGGCGTTGTACTGCTTGCAGAACTCCATTGTCTGGATGCCGTGCGGTCCAAGGGCAGTACCCACCGGCGGCGCCGGGGTCGCCCCGCCTGCTTCGAGCTGGATCTTGACGACCGCGACAACTTTCTTTGCCATTGTTCTCTCCTTGAGCGTTCTTTAGAGCTTCGTGACCTGGGTGAAATCCAGCTCGACGGGGGTCTCGCGACCGAAGATGTCCACGAGCACCTTCACCTTCAATTGGTCTTCGTTGATCTCGGCGACGTGACCCGAGAAGGTGGCGAACGGGCCGGTCTTGATCTGGACGGTGTCGTTGACCTCGAACTCGTGGGTCGGCATACGGCGCTTGGCCGTCGGCACCTCAACGCCCTCGACGTAGGGACGGATGATGTTGTCCACCTCGCGACGCGTGAGCGCAGTGGGCTTGGTCTTCTCCGCGCCGACAAAACCGGTCACGCCCGGCGTGGATCCAATGACGTAGAAGATCTCGGGGTCCGGTTCGCAACGAATCAGGAGATAACTCGGGAACATGCGCTTAGAGACGGTGACCTTTTTACCGGACTTGAACTCGGTGACATCCTCTTCGGGCAGGTAGATCTCGTAGATACTGTCGTTCAGCTCGCGACTCTTGATGATGTTGTTGAGAGCTCCGATGACCTTCTGTTCGTGGCCCGCGAAGGTGTGCACGATGTACCAGCGACCTGGTCGGTCGTAGGCGCTCTCGACCAGTGGTTCCTCGTCGAGGCCGTCCTCGAGGATGGTGACGTCCAAGACCTCGTCGGCCTCGTCGTGGACCTCGTGGTCGTGGTGGGTGGTTTCGATGTCGCTCATGATCTGACTACTTCTGGAACAGGAAGGTCACGAACTTCGAGAAGCCGTAGCCCAGGCCGAAGATCAGGGATGTCATGAAGATAAGGACGAAGAGCACGATGGTGGTGTAGTTGATGACCTCGGGACGAGTGGGCCAGGCGACCTGGCGCATCTCTTCGCGGATCTCGCGAATGAACTGCGCGGGCTTGGTGCGCTGGCCCCGGCGACGCTGGACGTCCTGGGGCGTGGTGCGCCGCGAGCCGGAGGTGCCGTCGGCACCCGCCTGACCCTGTCGCTGCATCATGCGCTTTTGTTCGCGGTTCATGTCACTTCTCTCGTTGTTACCTCGGCACTACGTGGTACGGCACTTCGAGCAGGGCAGGAGGGACTCGAACCCCCAACCCCCGGTTTTGGAGACCGGTGCTCTACCAATTGAGCCACTGCCCTCTGGAAACCGCCATTTTACGACGGTGGCCGTAGGGAAGATAAATCTTACCACCCGACACGACGGGTCCTCTAGCGAGTCTCCTTGTGCAGGGTGTGCTTGCGCTCCCACTGGCAATACTTGGACATCTCGATGCGCTCGCGCTGGTTCACCTTATTCTTCATGGTGATGTAGTTGCGACGCTTGCAGTCCTCGCAGGCCAGGATGACCTGTACGCGCTTTTCGTTCTTTGCCATCGTTCTCCTTTTCGATACGTCATTCACTGCACGGGCCCGCGGCCCTGCCTGGTAGCGGCGGCGGGACTCGAACCCGCGACAACACGATTATGAGCCGTGTGCTCTAACCACCTGAGCTACGCCGCCTGGCGAGCCCTCTGTCGGGATTGAACCGACGACCCC
>JBEKWQ010000171.1:0-3680 GCA_049512875.1 Acidimicrobiales bacterium | reverse complement strand
CACGGCCGAAACCGGCGAGCAAGGGCTCTCCCAGACCGCGCTGCAGGGACCCGACGTCGTGGTCCTCGACATCGGACTACCGGACATCGATGGACTTACCGTCTGTCGACGGATCCGCGAATGGAGCGACGTACCGATCATCATCCTCTCGGCGACCGGCGAGGAGAACCGCAAGGTCGCCGCCCTCGACGGCGGGGCCAACGACTACGTCACCAAACCCTTCAGCATGGCCGAACTCGAGGCGCGAATCCGCGTCGTGGTGCGAAACCGAGTCATTGAACCCAGCGATGGTGAGAGCGAGATTCGCTGCGGTGACCTCCAACTCGACGTGATCCACCACGACGTGACCTACAAGGGCCGGGACGTCGCTCTCACCTCCAAGGAGTTCGAGGTCCTCTCGTTCCTCGCTCGTCACGCCGGACGCACGTGCACTCACCAGATGATCCTCAGTGCGGTATGGGGAGTGGGCTACACCAAAGAGGCCCAGTACATCCACGCCTACGTGCATCGACTTCGCCAGAAACTCGACGACGAGCAAGGCCTCGTGTTGTGCACGGTACCCGGCATTGGGTACTACCTCGAATGTCCCGGTGCGGTCGTTAACTCAGGCGAGTGATTTCGACACTCACCCCTAGGGCGCGCGACGGGGCCCCGTGATAGATCCCCTTGAGTGGCGGCACGTCGCCGTAGTCACGGCCCTTGGCGACCACGACGTGACTCAGTCCGATGTCGTTGCCGTTGGTCGGATCAAAGCCCACCCAAGCCCCGCAGTAATACTCGACCCAGGCGTGACTCTGACCCACGACGGTCTCGCCAATGGCCGCCTCAGAACTTGGATGCAGGTAACCCGAGACGTAACGCGCGGGCACACCCTGGCCACGCAAGAAGCCGATCATGAGGTGCGAGAGGTCCTGGCACACGCCGGTCTTTTGGTTCCAAGACTCCAGGGCGGTCGTCGTGACGTGGGTCGAACCTGGCACGTAGGCCACTCGCTCGCTCACCGTCGATGAGACGAGCGCGACGAGCGCGTCCAGGTCGTCGCTCTTCACCCGCGACGCCAATTCCCTTTGCAACCGCTCGGGTAATGCGGTGCGTGGCGTACTCGAGAGGTACTCGGCGTAGGTGTCGAGGATCTTGGTCTGCCTGAGGTCCCTCAGGTTCAAGAACGGTTGCTCGTGCGGGGTCGCCACCACCTCGACGAGTGCGTCGGCGGTCACCTCGAGTTGGTTGTGCCGGTCGTGCAGGTCAAAGGCGGTCACCGCCGAACCGAAGTAGTCCATGTAGGTCAGTTGGGTCGCGTTAGGACTGGTACGCAGCGTCGCTTCGAGGACTTGTTGACGCGGCGAGGTGAGCGGCGTCATCCGAGCCTCGTTGTAGGAAGACTCGGCAAAACCGTCGTAGACGAAGCCGGTGACGTGGCGAATGGCGAGGCGCGAGGCGCTCGATCCGTTCATACGCCGGCTTCCGTCGCCCACGGCTCGGCGATGACTTGGCGAAAGTAGCGTGTCGTGATTTCGTCGTTCGCCGAGGCGCAGGTCTGTTCGATGAAGTCGAGCAGTTCAGGTAGGTCGGCCACCAGCGTCGTCGGATCGAGGTACTCGAGACGGTTTCGAGCGCGACCTATCGTGCGCCGGGCGTTGGACGTGTCACCGACCCGGCTATGGGTCGTGGTGAGCAGTTCGAGCGAATTATCCGCGACGTTCAGCGTGTGATAAACCGAGCGCGGAAACAACCGGTCGAGCAGGAGAAACGAGCCGAGCGATTCCGCGCTCGCGCTGCCGTGGAACTCACGCAGGTAGGACTCCATCGCCCCAGCCGCGCGCAGCAGCGTCAGCCAGTCGGGGGAATTGTGAATCCCCACCAATTGCGCGTCGAGCAGACGACAGGTCATGTCCACCCGCTCGATGCTTCGTCCCAGCACGAGGAAGTGCCAACCTTCGTCGTGACTAATGGTGGCGTCGCTCAGCCCAGCGAATAGGGCGGCGCGGTCCGACACGAACTTGAAGTAGCTCGCGGCCCCTACTTTTCGAGCGTGGCGGTGGCGCGAGGATAATTCGTCGAAGGTACCGTTGATGCAGACCCACATCTCTGAGGAAATGACCTCGCGCGAGCGCCGAGCGTTCTCGTAGGCCGCACGCAACGAACCGGTGATCGCGCTCGGACTCTCGTGGGAGAACACCAGGTCATCGAGCACCACGTCGGTCGTCGCGGGTCGGTCCTCGTCGAGTTCGATGCCCAGGATCGCGAACAGTGAACGGCACGCGCTCTCGGCGTCGTTGAAGGGATTCTCGGCGATGCGGTGGATGTAGGCGTTGATGATCCGCGCCGTGCCGTCGGCTCGCTCGACGTAGCGGCCGATCCAGTAGAGCGATTCAGCGACGCGCGAGAGCAGGCGCTGGTCGCTCACTGCTCGGCCTCGCTGGGGTGGCGCGGATCGACCTGGCGCGCTACCGCGTTCGCCACGGGTCGCAGGATACGTCCATTGCCGTGGGTACCGGGCGCGTCCTCGAAGGTCTCAGGGCTCGCGAGCACCCAAGTGTCCTTTGATCCCCCGCCCTGGCTGGAGTTGACCACGAGCGCGCCCTCGGGCAGGGCCACGCGCGTCAGTCCCCCCGGCAGCACCCACACGTCTCTCCCGTCGTTGATGGCAAAGGGCCGAAGGTCGACGTGGCGTGGGGCGAGTTTTCCCTCAACGTAGGTCGGCAGCGTCGAGAGCGCGACCGGTCGCTGAGCGATGAAGCCCCGGGGATTGGCCGCCACGTCCCGACGTAGGTTGACCAGCGTCTTTTCGTCCGCCTGTGGTCCGATGACGATGCCCTTGCCACCTGATCCATCGACGGGCTTGACCACGTAGTCGCCCAGGTGTCCTATGACGTCAGCCAAGATCTCGGGGTCGTCGAGTCGATAACTCTCGACGTTCTTGAGTATCGGTTCCTCGTTGCGGTAGTAGCGAATGATGTCGGGAACGAAGGTGTAGATCAGCTTGTCGTCCGCGACACCGTTACCGAGCGCGTTGGCGATCGTGACCGTGTTCGACCGGGCGGCGTTCACCACGCCCGCGACACCGATCAACGAATCGGGTCGAAAATGCAGTGGGTCGAGCCACTCGTCATCGACGCGCCGGTAGATGACGTGCACGGGTCGCTCACCTTCGGTCGTTCGCAAGAGCACTCGGTTCCCGACGGTCACGAGGTCGCTTCCCTCAACGAGTTCCACTCCCATCAGACGGGCCAACAACACGTGCTCGAAGTACGCGGCGTTGTGCACCCCGGGGGTCAGGACGACCACGGTGGGGTCGCGTACCTCTTCGGGCGCCGAACGACGAAGGGCGGCCAGCAGACGCTGCGGGTACTCGTCGACGGGATGGACCCTCTGGTTCGAGAAGAGCGAGCCGAAGCTCTGGGTCATGGCACGGCGGTTCTCGATGACGTACGAGACCCCCGACGGGATGCGCAGGTTGTCCTCGAGAACACGAAAATTCCCGTCCTCGTCTCGGATCAGGTCGACGCCCGACACCGTGATCCTCGCCGAGTGCGAGGGAACAATACCCACCGCTTCACGACAGAAGTGCAGACTCGAGGTGATCAGACTGCGAGGAATGATCCCGTCGTCAAAACAGACCCCGTGCTGGTACACGTCGCTCAGGAAGGCTTCGAGGGCCAGAACGCGCTGGCGGATGC
>JBEKWQ010000170.1:0-3691 GCA_049512875.1 Acidimicrobiales bacterium | reverse complement strand
TGACCGCACCGCGGTGATCTTGGACATCTTCGCTCAGAACGCGCGCACGCCCGAGGGCAAGGCCCAGGTCGAGCTCGCGCTCTTGCAGTACCGGCTACCGCGTCTTCGTCGCGCGAGCGGATCGCTCTCCCAGCAGGCCGGTGGCATCGGAACGAGGGGACCGGGCGAGACTCAACTGGAAGTGGACCGTCGACGTCTGGTGCACCGGATGCACCACATTCGAAACGAGCTCAAGGACATCGACCGGACACGTGGAGTCCAGCGACAGGGTCGTGATCGGGGGCGTCACCGCGAGGTGACCCTCGTCGGCTACACCAACGCGGGCAAGTCCTCGATGCTGAACGCACTGACCGACGCCGACGTCGTCGCCGAGAACCGCCTGTTCGTGACCCTTGATCCCCGAACGCGCCAGCGTCAACTGCCCGGCGGTGAGACGGTGCTCTTCACCGACACGGTGGGTTTCATCTCGAACCTCCCTCACGAGCTCGTCGAGGCCTTCATGAGTACCCTCAAGTCGGTCCAACTCGCTGACCTCTTGGTGCACGTGGTCGACGGTTCGAGCGACGACGCCGAACTACAGATCAGCGCCGTGCGCGACGTACTCACCGAGATCGGCGCCGACCAGGTGCCCGAGTTGCTCGTCTTTAACAAGGCCGACGTACCAGGTTCGCGAGCGCGCGAACTCGCCGGCCTTCACGAAGGCAGCGTCTGGGTCTCGGCCCTCACGGGCGAAAACCTCGACGAGCTGATCGCCACCATCGGTGAGCGTCTGCGAACCCACGACCGGGTCGTCACTTTGAATCTGCCCCTGGACCGCGGCGACCTGATCGCGGCTGCCCACCGCGAGGGCGAAGTGATCGACACGTCAATCACCGACGAGGGCGTGGTCGTGCAGGTCGTGCTCGACCCGGTGGGCGTCGCGCGATTCGAGCAGTGGCGGGTACCCGCGTGAGCTTCGTCCCCCCGCCGTATCCCTACGATCGTCTGGACGGACTGAAGAAACTCGCCGAGCGCCACGACGGCGGACCGGTCGATTGTTCGATCGGCACGCCCAACGACGCGCCGCCGGATTTCGTGATCGCCCAACTCGCCAAGGGCGTGGGCGCACGGGGTTACCCCGCGTCCGTTGGATCGCCCGAGTACCGCGAGGCCGCGGCGTCGTGGCTCGAGCGACGCTTCGCGGTGAGTGTGGGAACCGACCAGTTGGCGGCGTGCGTGGGGACCAAGGAGTTCGTGGCTTCGCTCGCCCAGTACCTTCACCTTCGTTGGCCCGAGCGCGACACCGTCCTCTATCCCGGCGTGAGCTATCCCACTTACGCAATGGGGGCCGCGTTGGCGGGCCTGCGGGCGGTGCCGGTCACGATGAAGGGTGGCGAACTCGACCTCGCGTCGATCAGTCCCGACGACGCGCAGCGCGCTCTGGTCTTGTGGTCGAACTCGCCTTCTAATCCGACGGGCGGCCTCGATGACCTCGAGGCGGTCGCGACGTGGGGCCGGATCCACGACGTCCTGGTCGCGAGTGACGAGTGTTACGCCTCGTTCACCTGGACCGGGCGACCGCGTTCGATACTCGAGCACGGCCTGGAGGGCGTCCTCGCCGTCCATTCGGTGTCCAAGCGCTCGAACCTGGCGGGTGTGCGCGCGGGCTTCTTCGCGGGCGACCCTGACGTGGTGGCCTTCCTCCGTCTCGTGCGCCAACACGCTGGTCTCATGGTGCCCGGCCCGGTTCAGTCCGCGGTCGCGCTCGCCTACGGCGACGACGCGCACGTCCAGGTGCAGCGCGATCGGTATCGATCTCGACTCGAGCTTCTCGCTGGTGCACTGGCGGACAACGGCGTGGACGCACCACTCCCCGACGGGGGCTTCTACCTCTGGTGCTCGATGCCCGGGGTGGACGGTTGGCGCCTCGCCGAGATGCTCGCGGACGTTTCGGGAATGATCGTGAGCCCCGGTGAGCTCTACGGCGACGCGGGTACGCCGTTCGTGCGAATCGCCGTCGTTCAGCCCGACGAGCGCCTCGCACTCGTGGCGTCGCGACTCTCGTCGCTCGCCTAGGCCCCGGTACGATTGTCCAATGGGCGATCTCGAAAACCGAATCAACGCGTGGTACGACCAGATCGCGTCGATGACGCCCGAGAATCTCGAGGCCCGACGCGACGTCGAACTGGTGATTGCCAAGCTAGACGACGGCCAACTGCGCGTCGCCGAAGTTACCCAGAGCGGTCAGGTGGTCGTGCACGAATGGGTGAAGAAGGCGATCATGCTGCTGTTCCGGCTCCACGGACTCGAGAAGAGTGAAGCGGGACCCTTTGAGTACCTCGACAAACTCGAACTCAAGTCCGACTACGAACGTCGCGGCGTTCGCGTGGTGCCGGGCGCCTCGGCACGGCGCGGAAGTTTCCTTAGTCCCGGCGTGATACTCATGCCCAGTTTCGTCAACATCGGCGCCTGGGTGGGCCCGGGCACGATGGTCGACACCTGGGCGACCGTGGGTAGCTGCGCCCAGATCGGTGCGAACGTGCACCTGGCGGGTGGGGTCGGCATCGGTGGTGTCCTCGAGCCCGCGAACGCCGTACCCGTGGTCATTGAGGACGGTGCCTTCATCGGCAGTCGCTGCATGATCGTCGAGGGTGCGCGCGTCGGTAAGGGATCGGTCCTTGGCGCGGGGACCATCTTGAATCCCTCGATTCCAGTGATTGACGCCGCCACCGGTGAAGAGGTCTCGCGCGGCTACGTGCCCGACCACTGCGTCGCGGTGAGCGCGAGTCGGCGTCGCGAGTACCCGGGTGGCGAGTTCTTCTTGCCCTGTGTCTTGATCATCAATCGAATGGAACAGGGAGAAGTCCACGACAAAGTGGCGCTGAACTCGCTGCTTCGCGAGCACGGCGTCGCCACGTGAGTCGACTCGACGCCGCCCTCGAAATCGTACGCATCGACTCGGTCAGTCGCAACGAAACCGCGCTCGCGAACTACGTCGAGCAGCGACTACGGGGCAACCCGCTCCTTGAGGTGGAGCGAATCGGCGACAACGTGGTCGCGCGCACGATGGGTCATCACAGTACGCGTCTGATGGTGGCGGGGCATCTGGACACGGTCCCCGGTGACGCCAGCGGCGCGGTCATCGTGAATGACGAACTTCGTGGCGTGGGCGCGTGTGACATGAAGGGTTCGCTCGCGGTCATGCTCGAACTGGCCGAGCAGCCACTCGTTCGTTCGGTGGAGGTCACCTGGCTGTTCTACGCCCGTGAGGAGATCGCGCGAAGCGAGTCGGGGCTCTTGGAGATCGCCGAGTTGCGGCCGGAACTGTTGCGGGCTGACGTCGCCATCTTGGCGGAGCCGACCGGCGGCGTGGTCGAGGCCGGTTGCCAAGGTACCCTGCGCGTCGGCGTTGAACTTCGCGGTGCGCGGGCTCATACCGCCCGTCCCTACACCGGGATCAACGCCATCCACCGTCTGGCGTCGTTGGTGAGCCACGTGGCGCGTTACGAGCCGCGCTCGGTGGAACTCGATGACGTGACCTTCGTCGAGCAACTCCAGACGGTGAGCATCGAAGGAGGCGTCGCGCCCAACGTGGTGCCCGACGCTGCGCGCTGCGTGCTCAACTATCGAGTGGCGCCCGACCGAAGCGAAAACGAAGCGCTCGCCTGGATCGTGAAGTTTCTCGGGGACTTCGTCGAACCGGGGGACAGCG
>JBEKWQ010000169.1:0-3713 GCA_049512875.1 Acidimicrobiales bacterium | reverse complement strand
GGTCCAGCATCGCCACGCCGTCGATGATGCCCACCGACACCGCCGCCACCAGGTCGCTCAGTGCGTGCTCTTTGACGGTACCGGAGTGGACCAGGCGGGTGATCGCGTCGTGCAGCGCCACGTAGCCCCCACAGATCGACGCGGTCCTCGTGCCCCCGTCGGCCTGGAGCACGTCACAGTCGACGGTGATCAGAAGGTCGGCCAAGAGCTCGAGTCGCGTCACCGTGCGAAGCGAGCGCCCGATGAGGCGTTGAATCTCTTGGGTGCGCCCAGACTGCTTGCCCTTGGCGGCCTCGCGGCTCGCTCGCTCGGGGGTCGAGCCGGGCAGCATCGAGTACTCAGCGGTGACCCAGCCCTTTCCCGATCCGCGCAGCCAACGTGGCACGTCCTCTTCGACCGAGGCGGTGCACAACACCCGCGTACGCCCGAAGCTCACCAACACCGAACCGAGGGCCATCTCGGTGAAATCCCGTTCGAAACTGAGGGGTCTCGCCTGACTCGGGGTTCTTCCGTCGTGGCGTCGTTCGGACATCGCACTTCCTTGCTCGCGTGTCTCCACGGTAGCGGAGCGCCGCCAACGAGGCCTAGAAGTAGATGATCTTCTTCGCCCGCTCGACCACGACGTCGATGTCGTCGCTCCACGCACCCGTCGAGAGGTACTTCCATCCGTCATCGCACACGATCGTCACGATCGTCGCGGTCTCGTCCTCGGCAATGAGTTTGGCGCACTTGACCGCACCCGACATGATCGCACCCGACGACAAGCCGACGAAAAGCCCGACCTCGGTCAACTTCCTCGTCCATTCGATGGACTCGCGGGGACGCACGACGACCTTGCGGTCCAGGAGTTCGCCACCGTGGTTCTCGGTGAAAATCGGCGGGATGTACCCGTCCTCGAGGTTGCGAAGTCCGTCGACCATCTCACCGCTGGGCGGTTCGACCGCCCATATCTGGACCCCGGGTTTGGCCTCTTTTAGATATTTGCCGACGCCCATCAACGTGCCCGACGTACCCAGGCCCGCGACGAAGTGCGTGATCTCGGGCACGTCGCGCAAGATCTCGGGACCCGTGGTGCGGTAGTGCGCCGCGGGATTGGCGGGATTGGCGTACTGGTACAGAAACGTCCACTCGGGATTCTCCCCCGACAATCGCTGGGCGAGGCGCACCGCGCCGTTAGAACCCTCGGATCCGGGTGAGTCAATGATCTCGGCGCCCCAGGCGAGCAGTAACTGACGACGTTCGGGCGATACGTTTGACGGCAGCACGACCTTCAGGTGATAACCCCGTAACCGACAGACCATCGCCAGGGCAATACCGGTGTTGCCCGAGGAGGGTTCGATGAGGATCTGGTCGGGCTTGCCCGGTATCAGGATTCCGTCGGCCTCGGCGGCCTCGACGAGTGAGAGCGCGACGCGGTCCTTTACCGATCCTGCCGGATTGCGACCTTCGAGCTTGGCCAGGATCGTGACGTTCGGACTCGGTGAGAGCGCGCTCACGTCAACGATCGGCGTGTTTCCGATGAGGTCAAGTACGGACGCGAAACGCGCCACTAGGCGGCTCCACCGGCGACCGCTGGCAGCAGCGTGATCTCGTCGTCGTTGGCGACCGGGGCGTTCACGCCACCGAGATAACGCACGTCGTCGTCGTTGATGTAGACGTTCAAGAATCGGTGCAGGCTCCCGTCGTCGTTGAGCAGTTGACCCTTCACGGCCGGGTAGGCGTCGCTCAACTCGCTGAGCACGTCACCGATGGTCTGACCCTCTACGTTCAAGGTGGACGCGCCACCCATGGCGGGTCGCAACACGGTGGGGATCCGAAGCACTGCGCTCATTCATCCGCTTTCGTCTCGAGGCTTAAAACTTGACCAACTACGTCAACTTTAGTGCCCCACGGTCACGGTGTGTCGCCGGTGCCCCTTGGGGGCCGATAAAAGACGGCGAGTTGGAGCAGCGCACCGCCCACACCCAAGAGCAAGACGATCAACAAGTCGGTGCCCCTGGTCCACGTCAGAACGTTCCAGGCGTAGTCCAAGGAGAACCGACCCGCCCCGATCACGCCCGGTACGAACGCCGAGACCGCGATGGCCGAGCAGTACTCGATGCCACCACCCTTGTTGTTGATGAAGAATCCGTTCTTTCGGTGAACGGTCAAGATCGCGACGGTCATCACCGACACGAGGCCCGCCGCGGCGAACGTCGTCAGCAGGCCCAGACTCAACAGCACGCCCACGCCCATCTCGGTACCGGCGGCGAGTAGCGCGTTGATCTTGCCCGGGCGCATTCCCATGGAGTGGAACCAACCCGCCGTGCCGGCCAGCCCGCCTCCGCGAAAGACCTTGTTGTAACCGTGCGAGAAGATCATCAGTCCGAGGAAGAGTCGCTCGGCGAGCAGTACGAGGGCGATCGGCGTACCGTAGGACGTGTAGATGAATGTGTGAACCATGTTCGATCAACCTCTTTCTTTGACGCGTAAACCCGCAGCGAGCCTAGTGAACTAGTACTTCTTCTTCGCTCACGACGCCCTCAATGATCCGAAAGCTACGCACGACCGTGGGCACGTCACGCAGTGAGACCAGTACGTAGTGCCAGCCTGGATCGGGAGCTTGAGCGATGTCGGTAGGACTGGGATAGGCGTCGGTGTGCGTGTGCGAATGGAAAACGCCCAAAACCTCAAGACCTTCGTCGTCCGCGCGACGATACGTTCGCAGCAACACCTTGGAGTCGATTTCGTACACTTTGGCCGAATGCAAGACGTTCTCACTGACCATTACGTCACGGACAACGGCACGTTCGGCGTCGCTCGCGCCAAGGAGGAGCCCGCAGCCCTCGTCGGGCAGAGCCCTAATGCAGGTGGCAATCATGGCGTCGCGCAGACGCTCGTCGAGAGAAAGCACACGATCACCCTAGGCCCGTGAAGTACCGGGTCTGTTCTAGCCTGTTCCCATGGCACGAGCCAAACAAATGCAAGAACGGCGCGCGAAAGCCAAGAGCGAAGCCACGAACGGCGACCGCGTGGTCGCCACGAACCGTCGCGCCCGCTTCGACTACGAGATCCTCGAGACCCTCGAATGCGGGATCATGTTGAGCGGTTCCGAGGTCAAGTCGCTTCGTGAGGGCAACGCCCAGATCGCCGACGCGTACGCGCGAATCGACGACGGCGAACTGTGGCTGTTTCAGATGCACGTCCCCCCGTGGGCCTTCGCGGTGGGGTTCGGAAGTCACGATCCAGACCGAAAGCGCAAACTACTCGTGCACCGTCACGAAATAAAGGACTTACACGACCAGACCCAGACCCAGCCGCTGACGATCGTCCCGCTGAAGCTCTACTTCAAGGACGGCCGGGCCAAGGTCGAGTTGGCGCTCGCGCGAGGAAAGAAACAACAGGATCGCCGCCAGGCCCTCGCCAAGCGCGACGCGGAACGAGAGATCGCCCGAGCGGTGCGCCACACTGAAAAGTTCTCCTGAACGAGCAGCGAAAGCGTCGGGTACGCTGGAGTCGCGGCTAGATAAGTCGTGACACAACGAGGGGATGATTGGTTTCGACATCAATTGTCGAGGTGAGAGAAGCGAGCCGTGGTCTCCGGAGCCACGCTAAAGAGCCGGAAACAATAAATAAACGCCAAGCCTCAGCTTGCGCTTGCTGCTTAGGTAGCAACGTCCGCCTGGACCCAGCCCTGCGGTTCAGATATCGGGCGTCATAATGTAGGGCTTACC
>JBEKWQ010000168.1:0-3767 GCA_049512875.1 Acidimicrobiales bacterium | reverse complement strand
AGAGTTTCTGGTCGGCGAGCACGCTTCGAGCGGCCTTGGTCAACTGATTCATCAAAATGCCCAGGCGTGGTCCCCAGCGCGAAGCGATATCGGCGTTGAGCTCTATCACGTGGTGATCGAGCACGGCGCTGATCTTGTTAAAGGCCGTCCTCTTCGCCACACTCGCCACACTCGCGTCACCGGCGAGCAAGATCAACTTGGGATTCGCGCTGGCGATGTACTCAGCCGACAGTTGCGGGTAGCCCGCGTCGGCGCTGGTCGAATCACCGTCGGCGATGTTCACCAGTCCCAGCGACTTCATCAACGAACCCACGAACGTGTCGCTCGTGAGCGAGTAGTACGGATTCGTGCCAACTTCGTAGTACACGGTGACCTTCTTGTTCGGGTGCGCGGGTACTGACGCGATGTCCGCGTTGATGGTCTTCTTCAGGGACACGACGAGCTCGTCGGCTGATTTCACGTGCCCGGTCAAGGCACCCAGCTGCTCGATCTGTCCGTACGCGCCCGCGAGAGTCGTCGGCGCGTCCTGGTCCACGACCTTCACGCCGAGGCTGGTGAGCTTTTGTTGGATGTCGTTCGCGTCATAGGAGATGACCACGAGGTCGGGCTTGGTCGTTGGATACGACGCGGTCTGCTTGCAGATACCAAGCACCGCTTCGACACTGGGATCGAGCGCGTTGATGCGCTTCTTCGGCAGTCCCGTGGTGGGATAGTCCGAATCGGAGTCGACGGCCTGAACCTGGTGTCCGGCCCCGATGGCGAAGAGGGTCTCGGTCGCCGTGGGTGAGAGTGAGACCACGCACCCGGGGGGCGACGCCGCTCCGGCGAGAGCGACACCGACCAGCGGCAGGGCGAGAACGCCCACCGCGAATGCGAGAATCAGGCGTAGGGACTTGAACATGGATATCTCCTTTCCGTCGAAGTGGATGGGCGACGGATGGATATCCGAACGACCGCTCCTTACCTCGAGAGCTGTCTTTCACATCTCCTCGCGGAAGGCGACCTGGCTTCATGGCCTTTTTTCAAAGTCCACTTACAGTTGCGGGACAGCGTTGGAATCACACCAACTTCGCTGCCGCGAGGCAGTTACGACCTTACCGCACGCGCCATACGTCAACGAAGCAAGACTTCTAGGACTAGGAAACCGCGGCAGTGGACTGGTTAGGAAACCGTCATGCCGCCGTCAACCGCGATGTCGGCGCCCGTGATCGCCGACGCCGCGGGCGAACACAACCAGACGATGGATGCCGCCACTTCGCTTGGTTCGATGAGCCGCCCAATGGGTTGACTCTTAGCGAACTCCTCTTCACTGCTAAGGCCATACACGGCGGCTGACGCCTTAAGTATCGCGGTACGCGTCGATCCCGGACTCACCGCGTTCGCGGTGACGCCGTGCTCGGCGAGGTCCATCGCCACACCACGAATGAGTCCCACCACTGCGTGCTTGGCCGCCGAGTACGCCGCCAAGTGGTAGAGCCCCGTGCTGCCAGCAGCGGACGCGACCGCCACGATCCGGCTGTGAGCCTCTCGGCCGTTCGCTATGAGCGTTGGCGCCGCCGCCTCGATCAGTCGGCGAGTGCCGAGCACGTTGACCGACATGACCGCGTCCCAGGCGGCTTCGGAGATCTCCCATAATGGTGCTCCGGCCGCGACGACACCCGCGCTGGCGATGACCGCGTCCAGTCGACCAAAATGGCGCGTCGCGGTCTCGACGGCCAGTTGCATGTCGGTCGCGCTTCGCACGTCACCCACCAGAGCGAGCACGGAGTCTCCGTGGCGAGCCACGACGGATTCGAGGTCCGCGGGAGTCGCCATAGCGTAGGGAACCTCGGGGATGTCCCGGCAGCGGTCGACCGCGAGCACGTGATAGCCCTCGTTGACCAACGCGTCGACCGTCGCCGCGCCGATGCCGCGGGCAGCTCCGGTGACGATGGCAACCCTGTTCATCCACCCAACCTTCGAAAGAAATCGGTTGGTGCCACGACGTCGTCGCGTGTTAGCTCGGTGATGCTCGACTTACCGAGTCCCAGCAGCGTCGAATCAATACCGCTGCGCAGTACGTCGAGCACGTTCTCCACGCCGGCCTGACCGTTGACGGCGAGTCCCCATAAATAGGCGCGACCGATCATCACCGCACGCGCACCGAGCGCGAGTGCCTTGACGACGTCACTGCCTCGACGCACACCTCCGTCGAGCAGCACCTCGATCTGGTCACCCACCGCGTCGGCGATTGCGGGCAGCATGCGGATCGGCGCGGGCGTACCGTCGAGATTGTTGCCGCCGTGATTGGACACCGATAGAGCTGTCGCGCCGAGATCGACCACCCGCGTCGCGTCGTCGATGCGCCCCACACCCTTCACCATGAACGGACCCTCCCACTGGGCGCGAAGCCACGCCACGTCGTCCCACGTGGCGAGGGGACTCTGCATCCATTCGTAATACGCGCCAAAAAATGTTGGTGGCTTGGCGCCCGACATCGCCATATTGGGTGTCGTGAGTGAAGGAACGTGACCTGTTCGCAGGAACTCCCAGAACCAAGCCGGTCGCGAGAGCGCTTCGGGCGCGAGCTTCAGTGCCGCCCTGAGGTCGATCTTCTCCGGGATCCACGGACTTCCCCAGTCGCGTCCATTGGCGAACGACCAGTCCAGGGTGAGGATGATTCCCTTGGCGCCTGCGGACTGGGCGCGGCTCAGTCGCTGGGTCATGGTGTCGCGGTCACCGGACCAGTACATCTGAAAGAACACCTGCGCGTTGACCGCACAGACTTCTTCAATCGACTTGCTCGCGAACGAACTGATTCCCATCGCGACTCCGCGGTTCGCCGCCGCCCGGGCGACGGCGACCTCACCTTGAGGATGCACCGCCTGGACGCCCGTCGGCGAGATCAAGACGGGCATGGAGACCGACTGACCCATGACGGTGGTCGCGAGATTGCGTTCTCTCGCTAGTCCGGCGATATGGGGTGAGAGACCGAGTTGATCGAACGAGTCGAGGTTGTCGCGCGAGGAGAGTCCCTTCTCCGAGCCCGCGATCAACGCACCGTAGACCGACTTGGGAAGGCGTTTCTCGGCGCGACGTTGGGCAACCGCCACCGTCTCAAACCACTTGTTCGCCATCGCTCCCCCAAGACTCAAAGGCGAGACTATCCGCTGCTCGCACGGACTCGATTCGCCTAACGAGAGGAGATGGCGACGTGACTACGACGCGAATGATCAGGGGACGGCGTCGGTCGAATCAAGACCTTTTTTGTCGCCAACGCCGTTTCGCCGTGACCAAAGACGCACTCGGGATCTGGATCGCTCATCTCGAGACCAGTGAAAAATTTGGCCGCCATGCAACCACCGCGGCAGGCGTCATAGGAGCCGCACGACCCGCACGCGCCAGGATTTCCAGGTTCGCGCAATGAGCGAAAGAGTTCGCTCGACGTCCACACGGCCCCGAACCCGCCATCGCGCACGTTGCCCGCTCGGAACTCCTCGTGAATCACGAAGGGGCACGCGTACACTTCGCCCACGGGATCGATCAGACACACGACCCGACCGGCCCCGCACAGGTTGAGTCCCTCGAGCGGGCTACCGAGCGCGGAGAGGTGAAAGAACGAGTCACCCGTGAGCACGTTGGGCCGATCCAGCAGCCACTGGTAGAGCCGACGGTTCTGGGCCAAGGTCGGATGCAGCGCCTCCCAGACGTCAGCGCCGCGTCCCGAAGGGCGGAGTCGGGTGAGGCGCAGTTCGGCGTCGTAGTGCGCCGCCAATTCTTCAAATCGG
>JBEKWQ010000167.1:0-3814 GCA_049512875.1 Acidimicrobiales bacterium | reverse complement strand
TCGTGTGGTTCGAGTCCCAGGTCGCGCCGAACGATCTCGTACAGGTTGGTCACCATGACCGCGAGCTCGGCGCGCTCGATCTCACCGCGGTGCATCACGTCACCGATCTCGCTCAGGCGAGTTTCGGCCTCGCTGCGCTGGCGGCGAACAGCCTCGAGACGTTCGGCCGAGGCGCGCGAGGCCTCGAGTTGTTCGCGGTAGGTCGAGTCCATCGCCTCCTGGGAAGTACGAATGTCCTCGGACGCGCGCGTGACCAGGACGGTCAGGCGTTCGAGGACTCGCAAGTCGAACTCGAGGGACTCACGTCGGCTCGCGGCTTCGAGTCGCTCGGAGTTACGTCCCTCCAGGCGCGATTCGATCTCAGCGCGACGTTGTTGAATGAGTCGACGCCGTTCACCGAACTCGGCCTCGCGACGTGACAGCGCGGTCGCGAGTTCGCTCACGTGCGTGCGGTCCCGCTCGAGCTCGGCGCGGGCCTCGTCCATCGCACGTTTCTTGTCGTCCGCGGACTCGACCGCCGACTCAATCTCGGGAAGTTGCTCGAGCAGCGTGGTGAGTTCCTCGTCGAGTTCGACGATCTGACCGGCGAGTTCGCCGACTTCGCCCGAAAGCGACTCGACGGTGGCGCCGAGTTCGCCCAACAGTATCTCGGTCCTTTCGATGTCGCCATTGAGACGTTCAAGGTGCGCTTCGGCCTGGGCGTGAGCGGTCGCCGCCCGGTTGAGACGCTGGCGAGCGACGACGGCGCGCTGGTCGCACTGGTCGCGTCGCGAGCGAATAGGACCGAGGGACGCGTCAGCCGCGCTCGCCGCGACGTTCGCCTCGTCGACCGTCGATCGGGTGACGAGCGCGCGACCCGAGGCCACGCGCCAGCCCGACGCCGCGAAGCGGTCACCGTCGCGCGTGACGATCACGAGATCGGGATTCACTACCGCGACCTCGATGCCAGACTCCCAGTCGGCCGCGACGAAAGCCCTCGAAAAGAGGGCGTCGAGCACGCGCGTGACGTGTTCGGGTGCGCCGGCCCTCGCGCGCACGAGCGAACGAAGCGGCGTAGTACCGGCCGGTGGACTGGGCGCCGCGACTGACCCCTCACCGACGGGCAAGATGAGGCCAGCGCCGCCTTCGCGACGAAGTGCCTCGAGGGCGGCGCGCGCCGACTTTCGTCCGTCGACGACCATCGCACCCACCGACGCTCCCGCCGCGGACTCGACGGCGCGATCCCATCCGGGGTCGATCTCGATCAAGTCGAGGAACGCACCGAGCACGCCCTCGAGGTTGCCGATGATGGCCTTGCCACCAGCGCCGGACATCTCTTCGAGCGCGCGCGAAAGCGCCTCGGCGCGGGCTTGGGTTCGCGCGGCGACGTCGGTTACTTCGCGCAAGGCCTCGTCGGCCTCGCTTCGTTCGCTCTCGGCGATCTGGGCTTCTCGTTCGGCGTCGTGACGTTCGGCGACCGCGGCCCGAAGGGCTTCGCCGGCGATTTCGCGAGACCTCGTGAGATCGTCAAGCGCGCTCAGCGCGTCAGTGGTCCTCGAGCGCGCCTCACTCAGGCGATTCGCACTTCGTCGTTCGCTCTCGCGAACGGACATCAAAGAACGCTCGAGCAGGTCGATACGCTCCAGCGCCGCCTTCAGCGCCGCTTCATCACCCTCACTCGAGGCGCTCGCCCAAGCGATTTCAAAGCGTTGTTCGTGAGCGGCGAAGGAGGCCCGCGCGGCGTTCACCTGCTCTCGCTCGAGGACCAGGTCGGACTCCTCGGATTCGAGGGCGCTGAGGTCGGTGACCAGTTTCGCGGCGTCCGCCTCGAGGGTGGCGATCACGTTCTCGTCAGCCGAGGCGATCAACGCCATGCGCAGTGAGCGTTCGCGCTCTTGGATGATCGAGAGGGTGCCGCGCGCGCGCTCGCTGAGTCCTTGGAGCGTGCCCAAGGTGGAGGCGAGCATCTCCTCACGCCGACTCGCCATCTCGGCCGCGGCCGTCGTCGCCTGGGCGTCAAGGGTCACGAGTTCACTGCGCAGTTCACGTTCGCGTGAGGACGAGACGCTCAACACCTCATCCAACTGACGTCGACGAGACTCGAAACTCGCGAGACGAGCGGCGAAGAGCGCGTGACGCGCCTCACGAAGTTCGGCGTCGACGTCGGCGAAACTGCGCGCGGAGGCCGCCTGTCGTTCGAGGGGTCGCATCTGGCGACGAACCTCGCGCACGAGGTCGCCGAGACGTTCGAGGTTCTCCTGGGTGGCGAGGAGACGTCGCTCGGAGCGCTCTTTGCGCCGACGATGCTTCAAGACCCCGGCCGCCTCTTCGATAACCGCACGACGATTCTCCGACGAAGAATTAAGGATCGAGTCGAGCTGACCCTGGCCGATGATCATGTGCTGCTGGCGTCCGACGCCGGTATCGCTCAGAAGTTCCTGCACGTCAAGCAGGCGGCAGGTGGCGCCGTTGATCGCGTATTCGGAGTCGCCGTTTCGAAAGAGGGTACGCGAGATCGTCACCTCGGCGCCGTCGATGGCGAGGCGACCCGAGGAGTTGTCGATGGTGAGCGCCACCTCGGCGCGCCCGAGGGCGGCTCGATTGGGCGTACCCGCGAAGATGACGTCGTCCATCTTGGCGCTGCGCAAGGCCCGGGTGCTCTGAGCACCGAGCACCCAGGTCACCGCGTCCACGACGTTGGACTTTCCCGAGCCGTTGGGCCCCACGACCGCCGTGACGCCGGGCTCGAACTCGAGGACGGTGGTGTCGGCGAAGGACTTGAAGCCCTTCATGGTCAATCGCTTAAGAAACACGCGTAGACGCTAGCAACCTTCTGGGGTCGACCCCGGGTCTAGCTTTGACACTTCTCGCAGAAGAACGTGGCGCGTTGGCGAAGCACGACGCGTTGGATCAACGTTCGACACTGGTAACAGGGCAGACCTTCGCGGTTATAGACCTGGTGGTACTGCTGAAAGGTTCCCGGCTTACCGTCGGGGTTGACGAACTGCTCGTCGTCGAGCGTCGAACCACCGTATTTGATGGCCTCGGTCAAGATCTCGGCGATTGAGCGATGCAGTCGTCGGATCTCGATGGTGGACAACGACTCGGCGGGACGGTCATAACGCAGTCCCGCGGCGAAGAGCGATTCGTCGGCGTAGATGTTGCCAATACCCGCGAGGATGTCCTGGTCGGTGATGACCAGTTTGAGGGGCGTCGAACGACTGCGCAAGATCGCGGCGAAGCGGTCCCAGCCGATCTGGTCCTCGAAGGGATCCACCCCCAGGTGGGCGAGCTCGGGGATCTGGCGGCGCAGCAACAGTCCCTCGCCGCCGATCGAAAGGCGCGCGAACTTCGAGATCTCCACCTCGGCGCCCTCGGGTGGGGGCACCGACACGTAGAGTTCGCCGAAGGTCCGCGGGTCCACGTAACGCAACTCGTCGCCCTGGGCAAAGGTAAACACCACGTGGGTGTGCTTGGGCTTTAGGTCCTTGGCGCTCTTGGCGTGCAGCAATTGCCCGCTCATGCCCAAGTGGATCACCAGGTGGTTACCACTCTCGAGGCCCAGGATCAGGTTCTTGCCGAGGCGCTGGACGGACTTGATGCTGTGCCCCTCGAGCAGGGTCCGAAAATCCTTGGCGGACTTGTGGCGACGAACGGCGCGTCCGTTGGTCACGGCGACGCTCTTGATCTTCTTGCCGATCAACTCGCGCGCGAGCACGACGCGAACGGTCTCGACCTCGGGCAGTTCAGGCATCGCCGCGCCGCTCCCAGGCGTTCGTGGCGGCCTCGGTCTCGGCGCGCTTCTTGGACCGACCAGTGCCGGAAGCACGCAGGT
>JBEKWQ010000166.1:0-3829 GCA_049512875.1 Acidimicrobiales bacterium | reverse complement strand
CATGACCGGAAAATATGGTCCGTCGAAGAAGGTGCGAGAATGTCTCTTATGCAAAGTCAAGCGCAGTACGTGCTTCGAACCGTCGAGGAGCGTGGGGTGCGCTTCGTCCAACTCTGGTTCACCGACGTGCTTGGTCGCCACAAGGCGTTCCACGTCACCCCCGCTGAACTCGAAGACGCACTCGACCAGGGCATGACGTTTGACGGGAGCTCGATCGACGGCTTCTCTCGCGTCCAAGAGTCCGACGTCCTCGCCCGACCCGACCTGGAGACCTTCCAACTTCTGCCCTGGTACGAAGAGGGTGCCGGGGTGGCGAGGGTCTTCTGTGACATCGTCAACATCGACGGCACGCCCTTTAGCGGTTGTCCGCGCCAGCAGCTTCGTCGCGTGCTCGAAGGTGCTCGCGCCCAGGGCTACACCTTCTTCGTGGCTCCCGAAGTCGAGTTCTTCTACTTCAAGGACCTCGACCCCTCGCGACCACCCGAGCCCGTGGACCAGGGAAGCTACTTCGACCTCTTGCCCGACGACGTCGCGAGCCAGATTCGTCGACGCACGGTCTTGATGCTCGAAGAGATGGGCATCGGCGTCGAGCACGCCCAACACGAGACCGCACCGGGTCAGCACGAGATCGACCTTCGCTACACCGACGCGCTCACGATGGCCGACACCGTCATGTCGGTGCGTCTCGTGGTGAAAGAACTCGCCCGCCAGTCGGGCATCTCGGCGAGCTTCATGCCCAAGCCCCTGCCCACCGTGCAGGGTTCGGGCATGCACACCCACCTGTCACTCTGGCGCGACGAGGAGAACGCCTTCATCGGCGACGGCCCCTACGGACTGAGTGACGTGGCGCTGCGTTTCGTCGCGGGCCTCGTGCACCACGCGCCCGAGATCACCGCGATCACCAACCAGTGGGTGAACTCCTACAAACGACTCGTGCCCGGCGGCGAGGCACCCGTGGGCGCGACCTGGGCGCGCTACGACCCCGCGGCGCTCGTGCGCATCCCCTCGGTCAAACCCGGGCGAATCGACTCGACGCGTGTCGAATACCGCTCGCCCGACCCGGCCGCCAACCCCTACCTCGCCTTCGCGGTCGTTCTGGCGGCGGGACTTCGCGGCGTGAACGGCGACTACGAACTGCCCAAGGAGAACGATCCAATCGCCAACCTTCCCCAGTCCCTCGCCGAGGCGGTGGACCTCATGGCCAACTCCGAACTGCTCCACGAGACCCTCGGTGAACACCAGGTCGAGTGGTTCCTTCGCAACAAGCGCGCCGAGTGGGACGCGTATCGCGGCCAGGTGACGCCCTTCGAACTCGAAAGGTACCTGCCACTGCTGTGAACATCGACGTCGTGCTCTGCGTGCCCTCGTGCGAAGGGCCGGTTCGAAAGGCCTTTGACGTCACCGGCGTCACGCCCGCCGTCGCCAGTTCCGGACGCCTCAACGAGATCACGAGTCTCGAACCCGCGGACGGCTTCTCGGGCGCGGTGATCAACGCCTCGGCGTTCCCCTTCAGCGAGGCGATGAACCTCTGTCGCCAGCTACGCGGTCGAGAGCGCGGCGTGGGTCCGATCATCTTGTTGCTCGACCACTACCAGCTCGACGACCTGACCTTCCGTGAGGACCTCTTCGACGACTTCGTGGTCGGCCCCTTTGACGTGAGCGAGCTCGCGACGCGCCTACGCCATCGCCTGCGGCGCGCGGGCAACGAGAGTGTCGCCCCTCGCATCGAACACGGCGGACTCTCGATGAATCTCGAGACCTACCAGGCGTCCATCGCTGGACGCGTGATGGACCTGACGTACATGGAGTACGAGTTGTTGCGTTTTCTCGCGACCAACCCCCATCGCGTGTTCACGCGCGAGACGCTGCTGAGTCGGGTGTGGGGTTATGAGTACTACGGCGGGGCGCGCACTGTCGACGTGCACGTGCGCCGGCTTCGAGCGAAGTTGGGCGAGGAGTACGCGCACCTTATCCAAACGGTCCGCTCGGTGGGCTACAAGTTTGGCAATACCTCGGTCGAGTACCCGCCTAGTTGAGTGGGGCGTAGGCCCAAAGTTCCACTTCGGCGAGAGCGCCCAGAGGTAGTTGGGCGACCGCGACCGCAGAACGGGTGGGCCTTGGCGCCTCGAAGGCCTCAACCCAGACCTCGTTGCACGAGGCGAAATCGTTCATGTCCACGAGGAACAACGTGGCCTTTATGACCTGGTCGAAACTCGCACCAGCCTCCTCGAGCACCACACGAGCGTTCGCGAGCGCCTGGCGCAGTTGGTCCGACGCCCCTCCACTCACCATCGTCGGTGATTCTTGGTTAGCGAGCAGCCCCAACTGACCTGAGATCACGACCAGGTCGCCCGCGCGACGCCACGGCGAATAGGGGCCGACGGGCTTCACGGAAGCGGTCAGCTAAACGAGTTTCCGCAGCCGCACGTGCGCGTCGCGTTGGGGTTCGTGATGTGGAACCCGGCGCCCTGAAGGGTGTCCGAGTAGTCCAGCGTCGAACCCGTCAACAGTTCGGCACTCTGGGAATCGACGACGACCTTGACGCCCGCAAAGTCGCGTAGCACGTCGTCGTCGGCGAATTCCGAGTCAAAGAACATGTCGTAGTTGAATCCCGAGCAACCGCCCGGCTTGACCGCGACGCGCAGGGCCAACACCTCGTCGACACTCTCGGCGGCAATCAGTTCGGCGACCTTCTGGGCGGCGATCTCAGTCAGGGTGATCGGATCGGCGTCCTTCTTGGTCAGATTGACGTTGGTGGTAGTGGCGTTTGACATGGAGCTCCTTCAAAAGTCCTTGTCCCATGGTAGCGAGGGAATTCTCACTTGAACACCTTAATAAATTGACCGGTAGCGTCGACTCGTGACCTCCGCCGACCAACTACGAGAGCGCCTGAACCAGGTGCTCGACCCCGAACTCGGGGCCTCGATCGTCGAACTGGGCATGGTGGGCGCCATCGACGTCGATTCGAGCGGTCTCGCCCGGGTCGAAGTGGCCCTGACGACCTCGGGCTGTCCCCTGCGCGCCCAGATCGAGCGCGACGTACGCGAGGCGGCGCTCTCGATCGACGCCGTGCACTCGGTCGAACTCGTGATGGGCGTGCTCGAACCCGAGGCCAAGGCTGAACTCATGCGTCGCGCGCGCACCATCGCCCAAACCAGAGCGCCGCTCACCTCAATCCCCTTCCAAACTCCCGTGCTGATGGTCGCCTCGGGAAAGGGCGGCGTCGGTAAGTCCTCGGTGACGGCGAACCTCGCCGTAGCCCTCGCGCAGCGGGGACTGCGCGTCGGGGTGCTCGACGCGGACATCTGGGGCTTTTCGTTGTCGCGGCTTTTGGGTGTCGACGGCGAAGTGCGCGCCAGTGGCGGGAAAATGCAACCCCTCGAGAAGGACTTCGCCCCAGGCAGCGTCAAGCTGCTCTCGATGGGCCTACTCGCCGACGAGGACCAGGCACTGCTCTGGCGCGGACTCATCGTGCAAAAGGCCGTCGCGCAGTTCATCGAAGACGCCGACTGGTCCGGCATTGATTACTTACTCATCGACACGCCACCGGGCACCGGCGACATCGCGATGACCCTCGCGCGTCTACTACCCCAGATGGGTCAACTTCTCGTCACCACGCCCGCGCTCGCCGCCCAGCGCGTTGCCCAACGCGCGGCCGATTTCGCGCGCAAGTCGAACATTCGCGTGCTGGGCGTCATCGAGAACATGAGCGGCGTGAACTGTGACTGCGGGAAACGCCACGCCTACTTCGGTGAGGGCGGTGGTCGTGCACTCAGTGAGGAACTCGGTGTGCCCCTCCTGGCCGAGATCGAACTCGGCGTCGCTATTG
>JBEKWQ010000165.1:0-3896 GCA_049512875.1 Acidimicrobiales bacterium | reverse complement strand
GGCACGCCTCTCTTGAGTTGGGTGGAGCCGACCGAAGTGGCCCGGTTCGTGTCGTCCATTGGTCGAATCGTGGCCGAAGGCGGCGGAGGAACCATTCAGACGTGCCTGCGCTGCGACGACGGCTCGTTCCAACCGACCTGGTCACTCATCGTTCCTCTCGACCAACACTCGCCGCCACGACTCGGCGTCGCCCTCACGGGCTGTCCACGGGTGGGCGAGGAACTGACGGCAGAGATCGACCGGCAACTCTCGCGCGGCACCGGCGTCCTCGCCGGACTCGGCACCTTCAACGTCCAACTCCCCAGCGTCGGTCTGTCCACCCGACAACTGGAGATCCTCACCGAGCTGCTCCACGGTCACGGCGTGAAGGAGATCTCCAAGAAGCTGTTCCTGAGCCAGAGTACGGTCCGCAATCATCTCACTGACATCTTCAAGAAATACGGCGTCCATTCCCAGCCCGAACTGCTCGCCAAATTCATCAGACCACTCGACGTGGGTACCGAAAGTGATTCTGCCTAGGTAGAAAGTACGTTTGCCTAGACAAAGCAATCACGAGTCACCGTACGCTGGTTGCTGTTATGTCTAGCCCCCACGACATCACCGTCGTCATCATCGACCGCCATTGGATAGTCGCAGAAGGCCTCGCCCAGGTCCTGCGTCTGGAGTCCGATATCGACGTCGTGGGTGTCGCGACCAATGTTGGTGAGGGCTTCGAACTCGTCAGTCGACACTTACCCGACGTCGTCGTGGTCGACGAGGAACTCCACGACGGGAACGGCTTCGAGGCGACCGCAAGATTCGCCTCGGTATCAGGGACTTCGAAGATACTCATTCTGGCGGCGTCCCGGGGACACGACGTCGTCACAAGGGCGCGGTTGGCCGGATCGGCGGGCGTCCTCTCACGAGAGCATCCCTGCCAGGAGATCATTGACTCCGTGCGGGCCGTTGCTGAGCACTCACCGATCCTCCCCCCGCTGGACACGGCGGAGCTGGTCATCGGCTGGTCACCGACGTCGCCCAAGAGGACCGAGCAACTAACGTCACGGGAATTGGAGATACTTCACCTCCTCGCCGGGGCCTACTCCGCCAAGCAGATCGCTCGCGAGCTCGACGTGTCGGTGCATACGGTGAAGAACCACACGTACAACATCTTCTTGAAGCTCGGGGCGCACTCAAGAATCGAGGCCATCGCCAAGGGGATCGCCAAGGGGATCCTCGAACCGGGTGACATCGGTGCGTCGCCGGCGCTGGCGGTTGGCTAAACCGCGAGCGAAGTCAATTAGGACAGTTGGTCCAAGAGCGCCTTCAGCGTCGCGTCAACGACCTGTGGCTTGACGCTCGTGGCGACCGCCGTGTCGGGGTCTTTTAAGCCGTTACCCGTCAAGACGCACACGACCGTCGAACCCTTGGGCACCCCGAACTTCAAGATACCCGCGACCGACGCCGCACTCGCGGGTTCACAGAAGACCGATTCGTGTCGCGCGACGAAGCGATACGCGTCAACGATCTCGTCGTCGGTGACCGCACGGATATCGCCCAACGATTCGTGGATGACCTCCAGGGCGGGCACCCAACTCGCTGGATTCCCGATTCGAATAGCGGTCGCGATGGTCTCAGGATTCTCCACGGGATGACCGAGCACGATGGGAGCCGCGCCGGCCGCCTGGAATCCCCACATCTTGGGTAACGACTTCGCGTTGCCCGCGAAGTGGTACTGGGTAAAGCCGCGCCAGTACGCGGTGATGTTCCCGGCGTTTCCCACCGGGATCGACAAGATGTCGGGTGCCTTGCCGAGTACGTCGACGATCTCGAAGGCACCGGTCTTCTGGCCCTCGATGCGATCGGGATTGATCGAGTTCACGATGGTGATTGGCAGGTGCTGGGTCAGTTCGCGCGCCAAGTCGAGGGCTTGGTCGAAGTTGCCACGGATCTGAAAGACCCGAGCGCCGTAGACGATGGCCTGGGCGAGTTTTCCCATCGCGATCTTGCCCTCGGGCACGAGCACCACGCAGTCCATGCCGGCCTTGGCCGCGTACGCCGCCGCGGAGGCCGAGGTGTTGCCCGTCGAGCCACAGACCACGGTCTTAGCGCCCTTCGCCAACGCCTTGGTGATCGCCATGGTCATGCCGCGGTCCTTGAACGAGCCCGACGGGTTGAGACCTTCGTACTTCAGCCAGACCTCGGCGCCGAGTCGCTCGCTGAGCCGTTCGGCGAAGAGCAGGGGCGTGTGACCCTCTTGCAAGGTGACGACGTCCTTCACCCCGTCGAGGTCGAACCACTCTGCGTACTCCCTGATCAAACCGTTCCAGCCGTTCACGGCTCTCCTCTTGCAATCACGCGCAGACACGCCCCGATCGAATCCACGGCGCTGAGTTTGGCGAGCTCGTCGATGGTCGCACGCACGTTCTTGGCGAGCGCCTCGTGGGTGAGAAACGACAAGCGCGCTTCGTCGCCGACGCCCGACTGCTCCATGGACTGGATCGAGACGCCGTTGGCCCCGAACACGCTCGCGACGCTCGCGAGCACGCCTGGTTCGTCCATGACGTCGAGGCTGATGTAGAAGACGCTTTGTATGTCGCCCACCTCGACATTCACGAGACGGTCGTCCACGCTGAAGGGAACGTCGTGGCGCCCACTCACGCGATTGCGCGCCACGTAGAGTACGTCGCCCAACACCGCCGTCGCGGTCGGCTCGCCACCCGCTCCCTGACCGAGCCACATCAGCGGCCCGCTCTTGGTGCCTTCGACAAAGACCGCGTTCATCGCACCGTGCACCGAGGCCAAGGGATGCTCGACGGGGATCATGACGGGGTGGGCCCGGCGCGAAAGACCGTATTCGCCCACCCGCTCGGCGACCCCCACCAACTTGATGACGTAGCCGTTGCGGCGCGCGAAATCGACGTCGATCGCGCGCACCCCGGTGATTCCCTCTCGAAAGATGTTCTCGCCGTGTAGTTCGGTCCCAAAGGCGAGCGACGAGAGGATCTGCACCTTGGCCGCCGCGTCGAAGGCCTCGACATCGGCGGTGGGGTCGGCCTCGGCGTAGCCGAGGGCCTGGGCCTCGGCGAGTGCGACGTCGTAGTCACTGCCCTCGCTCGTCATCTTGGAGAGGATGAAGTTCGTGGTGCCGTTCACGATGCCCATCACCCGTTCGATGCGCTCGCCGGCGAGCGAGGTGCGGAGCGAGCGAAGGATCGGGATTCCACCCCCCACCGCGGCTTCGTAGAAGAGGTCCGCGCCATTCTTATTGGCGAGCTGGGCGAGTTCGGTCCCGCAGTCGGCCATCAGGGCCTTGTTGGCCGTCACGACCGATACACCGCGCGAAAGCGCCGCCTCGACGTACGAGCGCGCGGGGTCGACGCCACCGGCCAGTTCGACCAGGATGTCCAGATCCTCCCGGTTCGCCAGCGCCATTGCGTCCGACGTCAGCAGTTTCGAGTCAATCCCGGGGCGAGACTTCTTCGGGTCCCGCACCGCCACGCCCACGACCTCCAGGGTCGCCATCGCGGCGTCGACCAGTGCCACGTGGCGCGACTCGTCGTTCACCAGCTCGACAAAGGCCCGGCCCACGTTGCCCGCTCCGATGACCCCCACACGTATTTTCGGCGTGTTCATTGAACAAGGCTAACCGAGGACGCCTAACGGTTCTCGTCGACCTCGAGACGCGCCAGGTCCTCGAAGGTCTCTCGCCGTAGAACTTCGCGGGCTTTACCATTTGCGACGAAAACCACCGCGGGACGTGGGACGCGGTTGTAATTCGACGCCATCGAGTAACCGTACGCACCCGTCACCGGCGTCGCCACGACACTTCCGACGCCCGTCTCCTCAGGCAGCCAGGCTTCGTCGATGAGCACGTCGCCACTCTCGCAGTGCTTGCCCACCAGGCGAACGGGCAC
>JBEKWQ010000164.1:0-3913 GCA_049512875.1 Acidimicrobiales bacterium | reverse complement strand
CGGCCAAATCTCGACGAATGAACTTGACGAGGTGCGCATTTCCTTGCGCGAAGCGCTCAGTCTTCGTGAGTCCTTCGGCGGTGATGAAGCGGCGCGAGAGCGCGAGCTCGACTTCCTCGAGTTCCAGATCGGTGAGATCGTGGCGACCAAGATCGCCTCCAAGGACGAACTGGTCGAGACCCTTGAGAGCTTGACCCGCCTGAGTTCATTGCGCGACGGGCAAGAGGCCCTGGCCCTCGTGATCGACGAACTCGACGCTGATCGTGACGACGCCATCCTCAGCCGACTGGCTCGATGCATTGAGCGCCTTCCCGCCGGGGCGGCCTACGTGGGGGCCCGCGACACCCTGCTTGGGGCCCTGGCGCTCGCGCGTGAGGGTCTGCACGAATTGGCGGCCTTGAGCGACCCCGACGCCTTTGATCCAGCGGTGATGGACCAGCTCGACGAACGTGCGGCCCTCCTCCAGCAGATCGCCCGCAAATATGGCGGTTCGCTCGAGGCGGCGCTCGAGACCCTCGAGGAACTGCGTGGGCGACTGGACGAGCAGCGTGCCGCAACCGTGCGTTTGACGAACCTCGACGTCGAGATCAACGAATTATTGGGGCGCGAACGCGAGCTCGCGCGCGTGGCGCGGCGCGAACGCGAGTACGCCGCGGTACAGCTCACCGACGCGGTTCGTCGCCAACTGCCGCGAGTGGCGTTGGCCAACGCGCTGCTTCGTTTTGACGTCGACGGGGACGACGGCTCGGAGACCCAGATCCTCTTCACTCCCAATCCGGGCCTGCCCGAAGGACCTCTCCAGGCGCTCGCCAGCGGGGGAGAACTCAGCCGAGTTCTGCTGGCGCTGTCGCTTGAAACAGCCCACGAGGACGTGGTGGCGGTCTTTGACGAGATTGACACCGGCGTGGGGGGTCAGGTGGCCCAGCAGATCGGCCAGTGTCTGCACGAAGTGGGCCAACAACAGCAGGTGCTCGCGGTCACGCACCTGGCTTCGGTCGCCGCTCGGGCTGACCACCACTTCGTCATCGAGAAGACCACGAGCCACGGGGTGACCGCAACCTCACTTCGCGTCGTCAGGGGCATCGAACGGGTTAACGAGATCGCCCGCATGTTGGCGGGTAACGAGATCACCGACGAAGCGCAGGCACTCGCGCAGCGTCTGCTTGAAACGTCGGGTTAATAGAAGCGGTTTTTGCCAATCGTCCGATATGATGTGTATCCGTGGATACGGCGGATTACAGATGACTAAATTCGTCTTTGTAACCGGTGGAGTATCGAGTTCGCTCGGTAAGGGTCTGACGGCTTCCTCGCTCGGTCGACTCTTGAAATCGCGTGGCCTCAAGGTCACGATGTGCAAATTAGACCCATATCTGAACGTGGACCCGGGCACGATGAATCCCGGCGAGCACGGTGAGGTCTTCGTCACCGACGACGGCGGCGAGACCGACCTCGACCTCGGCCACTACGAGCGCTTCATCGACGAGTCGCTCTCGCGAATGTCCAACACGACGACGGGCTCGATCTATTCGAACGTGATCGCCAAGGAGCGACGCGGCGATTACCTCGGCAAGACCGTGCAGGTGATTCCTCACATCACCGACGAGATCAAGGAGCGGATACGCCGCCTGGGCACCCTCGGCGCGGACGTCGTGATCGTCGAGATAGGCGGCACGGTGGGCGACATCGAGATCGTGCCGTTCATCGAGTCGATTCGCCAGTATCGACGCGACGCCGGACGGGGCAACGTCTGCTACGTGCACCTGACGCTCGTGCCCTATCTGGCTCCCTCGGGAGAACAGAAGACCAAGCCCACCCAGCACTCGGTGACCGAACTTCGCTCTCGCGGCATTCAGCCCGACGTCATTGTCTGTCGCAGCGACCAACCGATCTCCGACGGTCTCAAACGCAAGATCTCACTACTTTGTGACGTGCCCATCGACGCGGTCATTTCGGCCGTGGACGCGCCGAGTATCTACGACATCCCGGTCAACATGCACAACGAAGGACTCGATCGCATGGTGTGCGACACGTTGGGCATCGACGTCGAAGAGCACCCGATCGACCTGACCGCGTGGCAGGAGGTCGTGCATCGCGTGCACAACACGACCAAGACCCTTCGCGTGGGCGTGATTGGCAAGTACGTGTCGATGCCGGACGCGTACCTTTCGGTCGCCGAATCGATCCGCCACGCGGGTTTCGCGGTGGGAGCGAACACCGTGATCGAGTGGCTCGAGGCCGAACGAGTGCCCACCGAGATCGATTCGGATCGCATTCGCCAACTCGACGGCATCATCGTGCCGGGAGGCTTCGGTGAACGCGGCGTCGAGGGCATGATCGCCGCCGCGCGTATCGCCAGGGAACACGACATTCCCTACCTGGGGATATGTCTTGGTATGCAGGTGATGGTTGTCGAGTTCGCTCGTCACGTGCTGGGCCTTTCTGACGCGCACTCGACCGAGATCTCGCTCGGCACGTCGGCGCCGGTGATCGCGTTGATGGCCGAGCAGATGGACGTGGTCGACAAGGGCGGCACGATGCGCCTGGGAGCGTGTCCGGCGATGCTCGATGAGGGTTCGGTGGTCGCGGGACTCTACGGCGCGACGGTGGTCTCCGAACGCCACCGCCATCGCTACGAGTTCAATTCGCGCTACCGCGAACAGTTCGAATCACACGGCATGCGCTGCTCGGGCACGTCACCCGACGGCCGTCTGGTCGAGTTCGTTGAGATCGACGCACACTCGTTCTTCGTGGGCACCCAAGCCCACCCTGAGTTCAAGTCGCGACCCGACCGTCCCCACCCGCTGTTCCTCGGGCTGATCAAGGCCGCCGCGTCGCGCGCTGAAGGACGCGAGCCTCACATCATCGATCCTTCGTCGGTGCACGTCGCCTAGTGAGCGAGTCGTTTCGCGTCGCCCAGGTCACGCCACTGCTGCAGAGTCGCGTCTTTGACGTGGAGCGACGACTCATCGAACACGACGGTACGACCTTCGAGAGAGACGTCGTTACCCACTCGGGTTCGGTATCGATCCTCGCAATCAACGAGCAAGACGAGGTGGGTCTGCTGCGTCAGTACCGAGCTCCCTTCGACGGTTACGTACTCGAGATACCTGCGGGCACCCTGGACGTGAAGGGCGAGGAGCCGCTCGCGGCGGCCAAACGCGAGTTGAGGGAAGAACTCGGTTGTGACGCCCAGACGTGGCGGCTTCTCGGCCGGTTCAAGGTGTCGCCGGGATGGACCGATCAGGTCATGACCATCTACGAGGCACGCGACATCATCCCGGTGCGACGCCAGCCCGACGGTCCCGAGGAACGGTCGTCGCTGGTCGAATGGGTCCCGATCAGCGCACTCAAGGAGACGCTCGCCAAGGAGTCCACGAACGACTACACCCTCACCGTGGCGATGCATCGCGTCTTTGGGACGCTCTTTGACGACGACTAGCTCGCCCGCCGCGGAGTTCCTCCAGTGGTTGACGATCGAACGCGGCCGCAGTCCCGCCACGATCGAGGCCTACCGACGCGACATCGACGAGTTCTGTGGCTGGATGCGCGAGAGAAAGCGACCCGTTCGCCTCGCGAGCGAGGGCGACGTCGAGGAGTACTTCGGCCAACTGCGGGCCGCCAAACGCGCGGACAGTTCGGTGGCGCGAGCCACGTCGTCGCTGCGTGGTTGGTTCGGCTTCATGCTCGACGAAGGTGAGATCGAGCACGACCCCACGGGACGTTTGAAGCCGGCGCGTCGAGGTCGCTCCCTGCCCAAGCCGCTGGGCGAGCGCGAGATGACCGTCTTGCTCGATTCGTTGGCGACCAACGACGCGACCGCACTACGTGATCGCGCGCTGCTCGAACTACTCTACGGCACGGGCGCGCGAGTCTCCGAGGCGGTAGGCATCAACCTCGAGGACCTCGACTTCAA
>JBEKWQ010000163.1:0-3917 GCA_049512875.1 Acidimicrobiales bacterium | reverse complement strand
TGAGGGTGTGCTCTACGCGAACGTCGACACGACCCTCGACCTCGGCCAAGCGGCCAAGCAGACGCCCGTCCTGCGCCACGAACTGAAGATCGAACACCTCGCCGGCGCGCTGGTGACCGGGCCGCCCGCCTTGCAGAGCGACATCACGCCGATCCTCGCGAGCGATTTGCACCGCGGCGAACTCCTCGCGCTCGCGCTCGCCCTGGTGCTGCTCGTAGCGGTCCTCGGTTTGTGTGGGGCCCTCGTCATCCCCTACCTCGTCGCCGGGGCGACCACCGCGGGCACCCTCGCGATTGTCTACCTGCTCGCCCAGCGGTTCACGATGGTGCTCTACGTTCCCAACGTCATCGAATTGATCGGTCTCGCCCTCGCGATTGACTACTCGCTCCTTATCGTGCACCGCTTCCGCGCCGAGGTCACCAAACCCGGGCCACTCGAAGAAGCGATCCTGCGCACCATGGCGAGTGCGGGCCGGACGATCTTCGTCTCGGGTTGCGCCGTCGCGATCGGTCTGGCCACGCTCTTTATCGTGCCCGTCCCCTTCGTGCGCTCTCTCGGCGCGGCGGGACTCGTGGTCCCGGTGTTCTCGCTGCTCGCGGCCTTCACGCTCCAGCCCGTCTTGCTCTGGTACTTCGGCCGGCGCGGGGTGAGCCCGAGGGGGCTGCGCGGTCTCATGGCGCGACGCGCGCTCGGCGACGGCACCTGGGCGAAGATCGGTCGCCTCGTGACCCGCCGACCCGCGGTCATCCTCGCGCTCGCACTCGCGGTGCTCGCCGGATTGTCAGCGAGCGCGTTGGGTCTCGAACTCACCCCCGGCTCCGTGACGGCGATACCCCAGCACATGCAGTCCGCACGAGCCCTCGACCTCGTGCGCGCGCGCGTGGGTCCAGGCGTCGTCACGCCGATCCAGATCGTCATCGACACCGGTCGCGACGACGGGGCGAAGTCCCCCGCTCAAATCCGAGCTCGTCTCGCACTCGCCAAGGCGATCCTCGTGGACCCCGAGGTGTTCATTGTCGCCATTGGTAATCGCGCGCCCTACGTCGACCCGAGCGCACGTTACGAGCAGATCTTCGTCGTGGGCCGACACGACTTCGGCGCCGCCCTCTCCCAGCGACTCGTCCAACACCTACGCAACGGCGCACTTCCCTCAGTGCGTTTTCCGCCGGGCACTTCGATCTACCTCGGCGGCGCACCCGCCCAGGGCGTCGACTTTCTCAATTCGGTCTACGGCACCTTCCCCTGGCTCGTCCTGCTCGCCCTCGCCCTCGCCTGGATCGTGCTGTGCCGGGCGTTTCGTTCGGTGCTGCTGGCGCTCGTGGCGGTCCTGCTCGACGGGCTTTCGGTGGGCGTCGCCTACGGGATGTTGGTCGCGGTGTTCCGCTTCGGCGTGCTCTCGTCAGTGCTGGGGACCTACCACGTGAGCCAGATCGAGGGCTGGGTGCCCGTGTTTCTCTTCGCCATGCTCTTCGGGCTCTCGATGGACTACGAGGTCTTCATCGTCTCGCGCATTCGCGAGGCCTGGCTCGCGGGGGCGAGCAACGACGACGCCATCATCGAGGGACTCGCCCACACGGGTGGCGTCGTCACGAGCGCCGCTCTCATCATGGTCGTGGCCCTGAGCGGCCTGGTCTTCGGGCGCGTCGCGGGACTGCAGGAACTCGGCGTCGGTCTCGCACTCGGGGTGCTCGTCGACGCGACGATCGTGCGCGGACTCCTGCTGCCGAGCGCGATGACGCTGCTTGGACGATGGAACTGGTGGCTGCCGCGCCCGGTGGCGACTTTGTTGCGCACGAGCGCCTCGCCCCTCGAGACTCGAGGGGCGAGGCGATAGATACAGCGAGAGGAATTACTTGACGACGCGAATGGCGAGGTGGATCACCGGGACCTGATAACCAAGGGCGAGGCCCGGGTCGTCATGGTTGCTCGAGAGCAGGGGCACCATGCCGTAGTAGGTCGCCAGGTTCGGTGACACCGAATACAGCAACGGGTAGAGGTCGATGATATGGATGCCGGGACCGCCGCTCGCGGTCAGGTGCACGGCCATGTAGCCGTTGGAGTGGAATCCGCAACCGTAGCCGATGTAACTGTTGTCGTAGTCGACGGCCAGCGTGTTGTCGAGTTGGGTCCAACCGACGCCGAGGATACTGACCGTGAACTCCTGGCCTTCCTTGAAGGTGTCCGTACCCGTTCCGACCTGGCCCCCGACTTCGGTGGCGAGCGCGACCGAGTCGTCCGCGCTCGCGGTGCCCATCGAGAGCAAGTGACCCGACTTGTTGTAGAACGGCATGATGCTCTCCTTCACGTAGAAGGGGACTTGAACCTCGACGAGACTGCCCACCCCGGGAACGCGGTTACCGGCGGCGTCGGTGCCCATGGGGCCCTTGATCACCACGATGGCGTGCCAACCACCGAGGGTACCGACACCGGGGTTGTTCGGAATCGTGACGCTCTGGTCCAACGTGCCGTTGGCCGCCACCGCGCCGCTACCGAGCGAGGTATAGGTGTACCCCCAGCACGTGCCGGTGCAGTTGACCCGACTCCCGGTGACCGAGACCAGGTCCACTTCGACGGTGCCGGTGCTCGCGGCGGGCATGCCGGTGACACTCAGCGCGGTCGTGGTACCGACGGGCCCACTCGCCGGTGAAAGTGTTGCCACGGCCGTGCTCGCCGGGTCCAGGGCGGCGGGCTGATCGGCCGTGGCGCCCAGCGCCTTGTTGTACATCGTGGTCAACTGGGTGGCGCTCACGTTGGGGGTGACACTCGTGGGCCACGTGATCGAAGCCTGGGGCACGACATCACTCGCGGTGACGTGAAAGACTCGAACGGCCCCGTTGTCGTCGGTGATCGGCGACTGGATGGGGTTCATGTACTGGAAACTGATGGCGTCACCGACCTGGATGAGGTGGGTACCAACCGGACCAGCCGCGCGTATCACGACGCTGGCGGTGCCGCGAGTCCAATTACCCATGATCTCGCCGGCGTAGTGATTGTCCCACAGGACCGATCCCCCGCCGCCGTAGGCGTTCGCGTCCATGGACGTGTAGGTGACGGTGATCGGCGTGCCGACCGGCCCACTCGTGGGTGAGATCGTCACGGTGCGCAAGAGGTCGAAGGAACCATTGGCGACACCGATGCCACCGGCGACCGCCCAGATGTCGTGATTCCCGCCAAAGTCGGTGGGTGCCTTGGTTTGAAACGTGAAGTTACCGCTCGCGTCGGTCGTTACCGTCGCCAGATTGACGTACATCGAGTTGCTGTTGTTGAGCAGCGAACTCGCCGAGGTCGGCGAGTAGACCGCGCCCATGTAGTCAACGGTATTGGGCTCGGCGTCCACGCTCCAGGTCGCGGTATTGGTGCCCCACACGAGCTGGAAGAGCGTATTGGCGGCCAGTCCCGATCCGCTCACCGTGAACGGCGTGCCGGTCACGCCGGCGTCGGGACTGGTCGTGAGCTTCTGGAAGTTGGTAGACGCGCTGAACGTCGTCGCGCTGAGCCCACTGAACGGAAGCGCGGTACTCGGGAGCCCACTCGGTGCGCTCAACACAATCGGATTCAGCAGCGGCGTTGTCGCGGCGCCGCTCGTCGTGCTCAGTAGGGCAATCGGCAGGACGAGCGCTGCGATCAGCTTCAGCGCGGTAGCGGCGTGTATCCCCTTTGGTTGGAACGTCATCATGTCTTCCTCTCTCGTGCCCTCAGTCCCTTCTTGGGACTTTTGTGAGTGCCTTTGGACCTTGGTTTCTGCGTTGGTGCCACGAGTCCCGAGTGAACCCCTAAACCTCTGTGTTCACTCGGGACTACGTCGGCGATTCGAACTGCTCTATTTCTGTTCGTTGCTACTTCAACGTGACCGGAGCCGCGAGCAATGTCAGGACCGACAAGGTGTGACTCGGGCTGAAGGTCCCCGTGGCGCCCGG
>JBEKWQ010000162.1:0-3982 GCA_049512875.1 Acidimicrobiales bacterium | reverse complement strand
GCTCGTCCGACGGCGACTTCACGATCCTTCCCCAACACACGCCCACGGTGGGCGACCTCGTGCCGGGGCTCGTGCGAGTTCAGACCAACGACGGCGAACTCTCGTTCTGCGTGCACGGTGGTTACTTCCAAGTGAGACCCGACGACGCGCCCGAGACCACGCGCACGACCGTGCTCGCAGGTATCGCCGAGAAGACCACCGAGATCGACGTCGCTCGCGCCGAGACCGCGAAGGAAGCCGCCGAAGCACAGTTGGCGGCGGTCGCCCGCGGTGAGTTGTCTGATCCCGTCGCCGGCCGACTCGCTCAGGACGCGCTCGATCGAGCGCAGCTGCGCCTTAGCGCGTCGGGGAACTAACTCAACGCGCGGACACGTAGTCGAGCAGACTCTGGCGTTCTTGTTCGAGTTCGTCGAGCCGGGCCTTGACGACGTCGCCAATGGAGATCAGACCGGTCAGGGTGCCGTCGTGGACCACGGGCAGGTGGCGTATGCGCAGCGACGTCAAGACCCCCATCACGTCGTTGACCGAGGCAGTCTCGTCGCACGTCGTCACCTCAACGCTCATCAGTTCAGCGACCTTGAGCTCGAGCACACCTTCGCCGTGGCGCGCGAGCGCGCGCACGACGTCGCGTTCGCTCAAGATGCCCGACAGCGGCGGCGTCGAACCGGTCACCACGAGCGCCCCGATACCGCGCTCGCGTAGCATCTCGACGGCGTCGCGTATCGTGCGTTCCTGGCTGATGGTGGCGACGTCGTGGCCCTTGGTGGCGAGGATGTCGGCGACTCGTATCATGTCCTACCTCCTGAGCGAGTGCGTTCACTCGGTCTCTGGTCGTGACCCTAGGTCCCTCAGCCCGGCGGCGACTCGCGATTTGACCCTCGACGAGATCCCAAAGGCCTTTTATTGTTGGCCTCTGTGAGAAGCCCTTGTGAAATTCCGAACTAGAAGCCGGCGGTGGTGAATTCCTGCAACTTGTCGTGTCGGTGGAAGGTCTCGATCGTTCGCACCGTGCCCGAGCGAGAGCGCACGACGAGCGACTGGGTGGTTGCCCCGAAGTCGTAGAAGCGCACCCCTCGCAAGAAGTCGCCGTCGGTGATGGCGGTGGCGGAGAAGAAGCAGTTGTCGCTCGCGACGAGGTCGTCGGTGCTGAGCACCCGAGAGAAGTCGTAACCGAGGCTCTCGGCGTAGCGCTGCTCCTCGTCGTCGCGCGGGTGCAGGATGCCCTGGATCTCACCACCGAGGCCCTTGAGGGCCGCCGCCGCGATGACACCTTCGGGCGTCCCGCCGATACCAAAGAGCACGTCGGCGCCTGAATTGGGCCAGCCCGTCGCGATCGCGCCGGCGACGTCGCCGTCGAGGATGGACAAAACACGCGCGCCTGATTCACGAACCTCTTGGACGAGCGCGTCGTGGCGCGGGCGGTCGAGGATCACGACGCCGAGTTCCTGGATGGGTTTCTTCAGTCGTTTGGAGAGTTCGTGCAGGTTGTCGGTGGCCGACGCGTTGATGTCGACCGAACCTCGTCCTCGAGGACCCACGGCGACCTTCTTCATGTACACGCACGGGCCGGGATTGAACATGGTGCCGCGTTCGGAGAGCGCGATCACCGACAACGCGCCGTTTTGACCCTTGGCGGTGAGCGTGGTGCCGTCGACGGGGTCCACCGCGACGTCCACCAACGGCGGGCGACCATCGCCGATGCGCTCGCCGTTGTAGAGCATTGGGGCCTCGTCCTTCTCCCCTTCGCCGATGACGACAATGCCGTCCATCGTGATCGCGCCGAGCACGAAGCGCATGGCGTCCACGGCGGCGCCGTCCGCCGCTATCTTGTCGCCGCGTCCGGCCCATCGCGCCGCGGCGATGGCGGCGGCTTCGGTGACGCGTATCATCTCCAAGGCGATATTGCGATCAGGCCTCGAAGGTGGCTGCACGCGTAAAGCGTACTCGTAGGCCCTCGCACGCGTCGGTCGTGCGCTCGGGCCGTCGTCGTAAACCGGCAATACTTAAAGGGTGAGTTCTCTCGTCGTGAAACCCGCTGGTGCGCTGAGCGGCGAGGTTTTGGCGTACGGCGCCAAGAACGCGGTACTAAAGGAGATGGCCGCGTGTTTGCTCGCCTCGGGCGAGCACGAGTTGACAAATGTGCCCGTCATTACCGACGTCGCGGTGATGGCCGAGCTCCTCGAAGCCCTCGGCTGTGTGGTGAGCCGTCCCGGCGCGCACGAGCTACGCGTGCGCGTGCCCGAGGCGAAGGACCTCAACCCGATCGCGCCGGCGCATCTGTTTGAGGCCATGCGCGCGTCGATCGTGGTGCTCGGGCCGTTACTCGCTCGCTGCGGCGAAGCGAACATGGCCTTGCCCGGTGGCGACGACTTCGGACAGCGGCCCATCAACTTTCACACTGACGGGCTCTCGGCGATGGGCGCGACCTTCCGTAACGACCGATCCTCGATCCACGCGACGGTCTCGCGGCCGCGCCTCTCCGCGACGAGAATCACGCTCGAGTACCCGAGCCATACCGCGACCGACAACCTGATGATGGCCTGCGTGCTCGCCGACGGACGCTCGGTGATTGACAACGCCGCGCGCGAACCCGAGGTCGAGGACCTCGGACATCAATTGCTCGCCATGGGCGCCCAGATCGAGGGTCTCGGCACGTCGCGCCTGACCATCGACGGCGTCGCCGAACTGCGTCCCGCGTCGCACCGCGTCGTGACCGACCGCGTCGTCTCGGCCACGTACCTGGCCTCGGGACTCATTACCGGCGGCGAGGTGCGGGTGCTTGACGCGCGTCCTGAGCATATGGAGATGCTGCTGCGAAAGATCGACGCGATGGGTGGTCGCGTGGACATCGCGTCGGGGGGCATCCTGGTCGCCGGGCCGCCGCGTCTTCGAGCGTGTGACGTGGCGACGTTGCCCTACCCGGGCGTCGCCACCGACTACAAACCATTGATCACCGCGATGTTGAGCGTCGCCAAGGGTGTCTCGGTCGTGACCGAGAACCTTTTCGTCGGTCGATTCCGTTACGTCGACGAACTGGTTCGACTGGGCGCGAGCATCACCACCGAGGGCCATCACGCGATGATCCGCGGCGTGGAGACCTTGCAGGGGACCTCGGTTCGTGGGACCGACATCCGCGCCGCCGCCGCGCTGGTGTTGGCGGGACTCGTGGCGACCGGTGAGACGACCGTCAGCGGTCTCCAACACCTCGAACGGGGATACGACGACTTCGTGGGTCGGTTGTCGAGTCTCGGGGCCGCGATCGAGAGATCGGAATGATCCCTCGTGAACCCCTCTCGTTGTTCGATCTCGCCCGTGGCGGTTCGCGCACGGCGCTCGCGCGGCTGCTGACCTACGTCGAGTCCGGCGGACCGCGCCAGCGCGAGACCGCGGCTCTCGCCTACGAGGTGGCGTCGCCGTACGTGGTCGGCATCACCGGTCCACCCGGTGGGGGCAAATCGACCCTGACCGACCGGCTCATCACGCTCACGCTCGACTGCGGTTCCTTTGACGGTGACGATGCCTTTGACCAGGTGGGCGTGCTGTGCGTGGATCCCAGTTCTCCCTTCACCGGCGGCGCGATCCTCGGCGACCGCATTCGGATGCAGGACCACGCGACCAACGAGCACGTGTTCATCCGCTCGATGGCGACCCGGGGTCATCTGGGCGGACTCTCGCTCGCGGTGCCCGACGCTCTGCGCGTGCTCGGTGCGGCGAACTTCCGTCTGGCCCTGGTCGAGACGGTCGGCGTGGGTCAAATGGAGGTGGACATCGCTTCGGCGGCCGACACGACGGTGGTGGTGACCAATCCCGGCTGGGGTGACGCGATGCAAGCGAGCAAGGCCGGACTGTTGGAGGTGGCGGACATCTTCGTGATCAACAAGGCCGATCGTCCCGGGCTTCGAGAGACGCGTCGGGACCTCGAACAGATGCTCGAACTCGGCGAGCACGCCTGGCGTCCGCCGATCGTCGAGACGACGGCCAC
>JBEKWQ010000161.1:0-4090 GCA_049512875.1 Acidimicrobiales bacterium | reverse complement strand
ACGACCACCAGGTCGCGCAGTCCCCCTCGGCTCTCGAGCATCGAAAAGATGGCCTCGCGCGCGTAGTCGGTCGTCGGACGCACCGTCGCGGGCAGTCTCGCCTTGAGCGGACGTCCCCGGGCCGCACCGCCAATCACTCGCACGTACCAAGGGTAGGCGCTTGGGCGTCAAGACTTGAACAGGTAGTGCGCCTCGTCATCGTCCACGAACAAGCGCAACTCGTCGACGAGTTCTGGTTCGCCGCTCAGTCCGTCGAGTGCAACGAGCGCCGAGGCGACGCGCTGCGCCGCGAGCAAGAGCTCTTCGTCGCGACGTAGATTGGCCAGACGAAGGTCGCTTCGCCCGCGCTGGCGAGCGCCGAGGAGTGTCCCTTCACCACGCAGGTCGAGGTCGACCTCGGCGAGCGCGAAGCCGTCGTTCGACTCCACGAGCGCTTGGAGTCGACGAACGCCCTCGTCGTTGGGCGGTGTTCCGAGCAAGTAGCAGTAGCTCTGGGCCTCGCCGCGACCTACACGACCGCGCAGCTGGTGCAACTGCGCCAGACCGAATCGCCACGCGTCTTCAATGACGATGACGCTCGCTTCGGGCACGTCCACCCCGACCTCGATGACCACCGTCGCCACCAGAACGTTCAGCTCACCGCGACGGAACTGGTCCATCACCTCTTCTTTTTCGGGACCCTTCATCTGGCCGTGCAGTAAGCCGACGCTCAACCCCCGAAGCTCGCCCAGGGCGAGGCGCGTGCGCTCCTCGACCGCGCTCGTCGCCTCGACGCGTTCTGATCCTTCGACGAGGGGACAGATGACGTAGGCTCGCCGTGCGCTCGCCACCTCGTCGCGCACGCGCTGCCAACACTCGTGTACCGCACGCTCGTTACGCGCCCAAGTGGTAATGATGGGCCTACGCCCAACGGGCATCTCGTCCAGCACCGACCGGTCAAGGTCACCGAAGACCACCATCGCCGCGGTACGCGGAATTGGCGTGGCGGTCATGACGAGCAGGTCCGGATCGGCCCGTTCGTCGGAGTGCTGCTTACCCTTGTCGCGCAACGTCGCGCGTTGCTCGACACCGAAACGGTGTTGCTCGTCGATCACGATTGCGCCGAGCGCCTTGAACCTGACGTCGTCGGTCAACAGCGCGTGGGTGCCCACGACGATGTCCACACTGGCGTCGTAGAGTCCTTCGAGGACCGCGGCACGCTCGCGCGCTCGTAATCGACCGGTCAGGAGTTGAACCGAGAGTGGTCGCTCGCCCCCCAGTACGCGCGCGTCGTGGACCGTGAGACCCTCGAGGTCTCGACGCAACGACGCCACGTGTTGTTCCGCGAGCACCTCGGTGGGAGCCATCAACGCACCTTGGCGCCCGCCGTCGATCGCGGCGAGCAAGGTCGTCAGCGCCACGACCGTCTTACCCGAACCGACGTCGCCTTGTAGCAATCGGTGCATGGGCAACGGCGACGCCATGTCGTGGACGATCTCGCCGAGAACCCGACGCTGGGCGGCGGTGAGTACGAAGTGGTGACCCGCGAGGAATCGCCGTACGAGCGACGACGAGGACGGGCTTGAACCCGTCGCGACGTCAAGGTCCTCGAGAGAGATCGGATGACGGATCCCCGTGGCGCTCTGCTCGAGACGACGACGCCGAAGCGCGAGCAGGAGTTGAAGCCGCAGAAACTCGTCAAAGACCAGACGACGACGCGCGGGCGCCACGTCGGCGAGATCGACGGGAAGGTGGATACCCCAATAGGACTGCGTGCGGTCGACGAGATCAAGTTCCTCGCGTACCGAGATCGGCAGGGGGTCGAGCAGCGGGCCCGCGCGTCGTAGCGATTCCTCGACGAAGCCGCCGATCTCCCAACTGGTGAGCCCCGCCTTACCCGACGCCGGGTAGATCGCGACCACGCGTCCCACGCGCGAGAGATCGCGCTCGTCACCCGAGGGGCCCACGATCACGTCCACGACCGGGTTGGTCATCTGACGCTGTCCCTTGTATTCGCCAACTTTGGCGAAGAAGAGGGCCTGGACCCCCAGCGTTAGTTGGCGCTCTCGCCAGGCTTGATTAAAGAAGACGACCTTGAGGGAACCACCCTCGTCAGCGACGGTCACCTCGACCATGACCTTTCCCTGCTGGGTTCGACGTGACGACACCTTTGTCACCTCGCCGAAGATCGCGGCCTCTTCGCCGACCGTCAGGTCCGAGAGGTCGACTCGCTTGGTGCGGTCGATGTAGCGGCGCGGATAAACGGTGAGTAGGTCGAACACGTTTTCAATACCCAACGAGGCGAGCGCTTGGGCCCGCTTCTCACCGACGTGGCGCAGTTGGGTGACCGCGACGTCGCCCAACTGGCGAAGTCGGCGCCCAGCCGAGTCGCTCACTCGACGCCGAAGTAGTAGGGGTAGAGGGGTTGACCGCCGTGGTGGACCTCGACACTCAACTGGGGATACTCGTCGGACACGAACTCGGTGATGCGACGAGTGTTCGCGGGATTCGCCCCGTCGCCCTCGATGATGGTGAGCAGTTCGTGCTCGGGCTTGATGAGCGCGGCGAGCAAGTGGTTGCTCGCCACCGCGATCGAATCGGCGATGGACCGCACGCCCTCGGCGCTCAGCCCGATCCAGTCCCCGACGTGGACTTGGCCGGCGTCGGTGGGCGTGTCACGAACGGCTTGGGTCACCTCGCCCGCCACGACGTTGCACGCCGAGGCTCGCATCGAGGCACTGTTCTGCTCGGCCGAGGCGTCCGGATCGTAGGCGAGCAACGCGGCGAAGCCCTCGACGATTGAGTTGGTCGCCACGACGGTGACGGTCTGCTCGACGAGCGAGTTGACCTGCTCGGCGACGGGCCGGATGTTCTTGTTGTTGGGCAGGATCACCACCTCGTTCGATCCCGTGGCGCGCACCGCCTCGACCAGGTCGGCGGTCGAAGGGTTCATCGACTGACCACCGGCGACGAGGTGGCGAACGCCGAGGGTGCGAAAGATGCGCCCGATCCCGTCGCCCACCACGACTGCCACCACCGCGGTCGTGGGAGCGGGCTCGTCAATCTCCTCGAAGGGTTCGGCGATTCCTTCGCGGACCCATCGCTCCTCGATCACTTGCTCGCTCAGGTCGGTCACGCGAATGTCGCGAGGACGTCCGGCGTCGATCGCCGCCTCGATCGCGGCGCCGATGTCGTCGGTGTGGATGTGACAGTTGTAGAGACCGTCACCGCCCACGATCACGATCGAGTCGCCAATTCCCGACCAGACCTCGCGAAACGCGTGCATCGTCGAGTCGTCGGCGTCGAGCAGGTACATCACCTCGTAGCGCAATTCAGAGATGTCGTCGTGGTAGGCCGGTTGCTCTTGGACGTGAACGTGGATGCTCTCCAAAAGTGGTGGCTCGGGGAGCGCGTCGCCCGCGAGCACGTAACAAAGTGCGTCGAACCACAAGAGAAGTCCCGAACCACCCGAGTCCACGACGCCGGCCTTCTTCAAGACGTCGAGCTGTTCGGGGGTGTAGGCGAGCGCCTGGCGCGCCTGATCGCGCGCCCCGCGGACCATCGCGATGAGATCCTTCGGGTTGGCGCGGGCACCCTCGGCGCCCGCGCGAGCGATCGACAGGATCGTCCCCTCGATGGGTCGCACCACCGCCTGGCGCGCCAGGACGTCGGCGTGCTCGAGCGAGTCGGCGAACAGTTCAGCGTCGACCTCGCCCACTTTGGGGAACTTCTCGACCAGACCCCGCAGCAGCTGGGAAAGTATGACCCCGGAGTTGCCGCGCGCTCCCATGAGCGAACCGTGGGCTATGGCGTGGGTCACCGAGCCCATGGGGGCGTCCGCCTTGACCTCGTCCAACTCGGCGACCACCGACTCAATGGTGAGCATCATGTTGGTGCCGGTGTCCCCATCGGGTACCGGGTAGACGTTCAGCCGGTTGATGACCTCTTTATGGGAGCGCAGGAGTTGCGCGAAGGTGCCGATGGCGCTTCGCAAGTGGGCCGCCGACAGCGACTTGGGAGAAGTCATTGGTAGCGATGCTACAATGGCTCTTCGGTTTCAACCGGCGCTGGCCCCGAGCCTCGCCCGGCCAAAGGAGAACGTTCATCATGG
>JBEKWQ010000160.1:0-4095 GCA_049512875.1 Acidimicrobiales bacterium | reverse complement strand
GCACGGAGGCCGTTCGCCCGACGGCGTTCGATCTCTGCGGGACGGGACCTAGCCGTGGCACGAATCACCGCAGGGGTCACTACGAGCCACGTCCCGGCCATCGGCGCCGCGCTCGACCGAGGCGAGGAGAAGAGCGACTACTGGGCGCCCGTCTTCGCGGGCTACGAATGGTCCAAGAAGTGGATCGCCGAAGACGAGCCTGACGTCGTCATACTGGTCTACAACGACCACGCCAGCGCCTTTTCCCTCGAGTGCATTCCCACGTTCGCCATCGGGTGCGCGGACGTGTTTGCGGTCGCCGACGAGGGTTTCGGTCCGCGGCCCGTGCCCGAAGTGCTCGGTCACTCCGAACTCGCCTGTCACCTCGCCCAGTCGCTGATCTTGGACGAGTTCGACATGACCGTCATGAACCAGATGGAAGTTGACCACGGCCTCACCGTGCCGCTCTCTCTCATGTTCGGTCGGGTCGACGCGTGGCCCGTACGGGTCGTGCCGATCGCGGTGAACGTCGTCCAGTACCCGCCGCCGACCGGTGAACGGTGCTTCAAACTGGGACAGGCTATCCGTCGCGCGGTCCACAGTTTCGACCAGGACCTCAAGGTCCACGTGTGGGGCACGGGCGGCATGAGCCATCAACTGCAGGGGCCGCGCGCGGGACTGATCAACCAACCCTTCGACCACGCGTTCCTCGAAAAGATGAACGCGGACTCCTCATCGCTGCGCGCGATCACCCACCTCGAGTACCTGCGAGAGGCGGGTTCTGAGGGCATCGAGCTGGTCATGTGGCTCATAATGCGAGGCGCGCTCAACTCGACGTGCCAGGAATTGCACCGCTTTTATCACGTGCCCGCCTCCAACACCGCCGTAGGGCACCTGATCCTCGAGTCGCCCCCGGAGCAGGGCCCATGAAGATCGCCGTGGCGGGTGCCGGGGCTTTTGGCGTCAAGCACCTCGACGCCTTGACGCGAATTGACGGCGTCGAGGTGACCGCCGTGATCAGCCGAACCCTGGACCAGGCTCGTGACGTCGCCACTAAATACGGCGCGGAACTCGCGTCAACCGAGTTAGGCGACGCGCTGACGTCAGACGACGTCGACGCGGTCATCCTCTGCACGCCCACGCAATTGCACGCCCAACAGACCATCGCCGCGCTTCGAGCCGGAAAGCACGTGCAAGTGGAGATCCCCCTTGCGGACTCCCTCGTCGACGCCAATGACGTTGCTCGCGTCGCCGCGCAGACTGACCTCGTGTGCATGGTAGGCCACACTCGACGCTTTAACCCGTCCCATCAATGGGTTCACCAGCGCATCGCGGGCGGGGAGCTCAGCGTCCTGCAGATGAACGTGCAGACGTACTTCTTTCGCCGCACCAACATGAACGCCCTGGGCCAACCGCGCAGCTGGGTCGACAATCTGTTGTGGCATCACGCGGCTCACACGGTGGACCTCTTCGCGTACCAGTGTGGCCAACCCATCACCGAGGCGAACATCCTCGCTGGACCGGTCCACCCCGACTTGGGCATCCCCATGGACATGTCCATCCAGTTGCGCAGCGCGACGGGTCAGCTCTGCACGCTGTCGCTGAGCTTCAACAACGAGGGTCCCCTGGGTACGTTCTTTCGCTACATCTGTGACCGAGGCACCTACGTCGCGCGCTACGACGAACTGGTGACGGGCAACGACGAGCCAGTCGACGTGTCGGGCGTAGCGGTGTCCTTGGACGGTATCGAACTGCAGGACCGAGAGTTCGTTCGAGCAATCGACGAACACGACGAACCGAACTCGTCGATCAGGTCCGTCCTCGATTGTTATCGCGTCCTCGGCGAACTCCAAGAGCAACTCGACGCCGCCGCGCCTTAGGACGTCGATTCGGGCGAGCGACGCACCTACAACGGCGAAGGAGCGGTGAGGTAGTCAACCACCACGTCGCCGATCATGTCACGGTACATCTCTCGTCGTTCGGGCTCGACCAGATTCCGGCCAAAACTCGCCGCGAAGGTGTAACGATTGTTGATCCGAAAGAAGCAGAACGAGCTAATCAACATGTGGAGGTCCAAGGCGTCGATCTCGCGCACGAAGACACCCTCGTCGCGCCCGCGGGCGAGGACCTTCTCGAGCATCTTGATGATCGGGCGGTCCAGACCAGGAAAGCCGCTCGCCGCGGTGACGAACTGGGCTCGCTGAACGTTCTCCTGGCTGATCAGTCGGCTGAAATCGGGATTGGCTTCGTGACGGTCAAAGGTCAGTTGCGCCAAGGTACGTAGGGCGGTGACCGGGTCTAGGTGTTCGACGTCGACGTTGGCTTCTGTGACCCGGATGTCCTCGTACGCCCTCTCCAGGGCGGCCAGGTAGAGGCGCTCCTTGGAGCCAAAGTAGTAGTAGATCATTCGTTTGGTCGTGCGGGTCTGGTTCGCGATTTCGTCAACGCGCGCTCCCGCGAATCCGCGCTCGGCGAATTCCTGGGTGGACACGGCCAGAATCTCCTCCTTCGTGCGTTCGGGATCGCGCAGGCGCCGTTCGAGGGCCGGTGGTTTCTCCTGGTCTAGGTCCATGCAACTCCTCTGATGTGCGCCTCGGACTTCTGTTACTGCCCCGAAACCTCAACAACGACTGGCTTTCGGCCTCTCGACGTCAACGACAAGGCCTCGCCGAATTCAGGACCCTCCAGTTCGTACATTCGTCATCCCGGTCGTTTCCAAACAATTTAGTCCTTGTTGGCTCACACTTTGTGATGATTCTTCTTCGTCTGCGGACCGGAGGGTCGATTTCGAGAGAACCCGCGAAGGTGCTCCGCACCCGTCGCGTCCTCGCGAGCGCCTTTTGCCACGAGGAGACCGACACCCCTGGCTGACGCTCGCCGACACGAGCCCAAAGCCTTGGAGTTTCTGCGATAGGTAGCCTAAAGTCAGTAGCCGACGGTTCGATTTCGACGAACGAGACATCCCATGAGCGACTTCGAACACGAGATGGTGAGTACCCCCGACGTGACGCTGCACGTCACGAGCAGCGGTCCAAGTAGAGGACCAGCGGTCTTCTTGTGTCACGGCTTTCCCGAGACCTGGTATTCCTGGCGCCACCAAATAGTGGCGCTCGCCCAAGAGGGTTACCGCGTCCACGCGCCCGACTGGCGGGGCTACGGCATGAGCACTTGTCCGAGCGGCGTGAGTGACTACGGAACGGACAAACTCACGGGGGACCTTTGCGAATTGCTCGACCACTTCGGTTACGAGCACGCCAACTTCGTGGGACACGACTGGGGTGCCGCCGCGCTCTGGGACATGGTGCGCTTGCACCCGCAGCGAGTCGCGTCGCTCTACAACATGAGCGTGCCGTTCACGCAACCCTCCAGTCCTCCCCTCGAGATCTACGAAGCACTCTTCGCCGACCAGTTCTTCTACATGAACTACTTCCAAGAGGTGGGCATCGCCGAGGCCGAACTCGGGTCGAACACCCGTCGCTTTCTGCGCGACTTCTTCTACAGCGCATCGGGCGAAGGAATGGCGAGCGGACTCGCGTTCAAGGCAGCGCCGCGCCAGGGCACGGGCCTGCTCGAGACCCTGGCCCGCGCCCCCGATCCGTTACCGTCGTGGCTCAGCGAGCACGACCTCGACGTCTACTGCGACGCCTTCGCCCGCAGCGGCTTCTTTGGACCGTTGAGCTTCTATCGGAACATGGACGACAACTGGCGACGTGTCCACGAGGTCGCGACCTCATTGATCAACATGCCGATCGGTTTCCTCAGCGGCTCACTCGATCCCGTGGGACTGTTCACCTCGGGAGCCGCGCAGAAGATGCCCAATCTGTTCAGCGACTTTCGCGGCACTACGGTGCTCGAGGACGCCGGCCACTGGATCCAACAAGAGCGACCCGAGGACGTCAACGTCGCCCTGCTGACGTTCCTCGACGCGGTCTGCTGACCCCACGAGACAGAGGGCGGCGTGCTCGATCCTGAGCATGCGAAAGCCCCCCACCGAAGTGGGGGGCTTTCAAGAAATCCCGGCGGCGACCTACTCTCCCAGGGAGGAACCCCCAAGTACCATCGGCGCTGGTGGGCTTGACTGCTGTGTTCGGAATGGGAACAGGTATATCTCCACCG
>JBEKWQ010000159.1:0-4120 GCA_049512875.1 Acidimicrobiales bacterium | reverse complement strand
GTGCACCTTTTCGCATAGGGCGTCTTGAAGGGGGAAGTCGATCCACTCTGCCTCAAGGGCGGGGTCGACGTCAGTCGTAACGCCACCGGGGCGAGAGAGGTTGCCCGGCCGAATCACGTGTCCATTGTCGAAATCACCCGGAAAGCCGACACCGACCTTCGTGGGTTCACTGAGGAGAATACGATCGCTCAGTAACTCGACGAGCCGTCCAGGCGAACAGGGATACGGAGTGGGCTTGCGCCGCACGGATTCAAGGAGCTCCCCGTGTGAATCGACGCGACAGAACTTGATGTTGGTCGCTCCGATATCGATTGCCAGGATCTGCTCGAGCAGAGGCAGCGTCGAGGACGTCATGGTCAAATCGTACTTAGTCACTTCTTCCGCGGCGTCGCAAACGACGGCGACACCACCATGGGCGCAGCCGCACCACAAAGACGGGCCTGGCACCAGCAACCACTTGCGCGGTTCCCCGCACTCGTTGACGAATGGCTAACACCGGTCGCTCCTTCACGGCTTCAGTCAGTTCCGGGAGGTATTTGTTGACACTGGAATCCGCGAGACCGGCCAGGACCACGCGCGTCGAATGATTGTTCACGATTGTCGCCGCCCGCGCTCCCCACCGCGCGTTCAACTGCGAAAAGTCCTGGACGACGGTGACCAGCGTCACGTCGAGTCCACTGACCGTCGCCGCCATCTGGTCAAGTTCGTCGAGCGAACCAACGGTGGCCGCTTCATCGAGCACCATAAGAAGCGGTGTCTGAGAACCCAGGTCGACCAAGCGCTGCTGCTCTTCGAGAATCATGCGTAATGCCCCACGAAAAAGTGCGTCGTAGTGCGTCTGTTCACCGCGGGGGCTGCAGAGATAGAGCGTGTTCGAACTTTCGAGGACACCGCGCACCGAGGCGAGGGGCTGGCGAAATCGCCACGGCAACATCATGGTCTCGGCCGTGATCAAGACGCCGTCCACGGTGCGCGAGTCGTGCTCGAGGAACGAGCGCACGACGTCACTGGCCTCGCTCTGGGTTCGTTCGTGAAGCCAACGATCAAACGTGCGCCGTTCAATCGTCAGGGCGACGTCGAAGATGTCTGAGGCGTTCTCCAGGGCGAGGACCATCAACGCAGCGACGATCTTGGTCGCGAGCGAGTTCCAGAAATCCGTGTCACTTCTCGACGACCCGGTTGTCAGATCGCGAGCGACGCGTAGGGCGTGACGAAATGTTCGCACGCCCTCGAGGGGATTCCAGGTGAGACCATCTTCCTTTCCCGGCTGGAGCAGTTCAACGGTGCCGAGCGAGGATCGCCACGATCTGGTCGAGGACACCACGTCACTCTTGACGCTCGTTACGACGACGGCCCCCGCCCAGGAGAGGATCGCCGGTACCACCAGGGACGAGGTCTTGCCCGACTGGGTCGGACCCACGATTAGAAGCGAACTGCGCGCATCGAGTCGCACCATTGGTCCATAGGGCACCGAATACCACACGCGACGCCCGAGGGGAGGACGGTCGTTCATGACGTGCCCCTCATCGCGGCGTCGGTATCGATGAAGGTGACGTCGCGGCTATCGGGTACCACGCGCACGATCGAACGATGTGTCCCATAACGAACCAGTGCGGCCCCCTTGGGCAGGGCCACGAGATACTGGGCCTCGCGAGCGAAGAGACCGAGCGCCAGCGCCATCTCCCTCGCCTCGTCTGCGGGTTGTCGAAACAGCCACGCCGTCTCGCATTCGCGAAGTAGTCCCTGTGCGCGCTCGCGTTCGACACTCCCTTCGTCGCCCACTGCCGCCACGTCGCTCCAGCGGTGCAGAACGAGAATATGGCTAAGGCCCCTTGATCGGGCGAGCTTCCACGAACCCTGCAACCACCGCAGCGCGTGTGAATCCGACAACAGCGCCCACGCCTCGTCGAGTACGAGGTAGCCAAGAGCACCGTCATGGGCTATTACTTGCTGTGCCGCTCCCACCGCACTCAACGCGGCGACGGACAGCGTGTCTGACGACCACTGGGCCGAGAGGTCCAGTACCACCAGATCACCCTTGAACTCAAGTGGATCGCCCTCGCCATCGAATAGTCCCGCCAGGTCCCCGTGTACGAATCGGTAGAGGGTGAGCGCCACGTCACGTCGCACCGTCGCCTCTGATCCAATGTCACTTTCGAACGCGTGGTACAACGCTCGGACCAACCGAACGGGACGAGGCGAGCAGAGACGGGCAAAAGCCTCGTCGATCTCGTAGTGCTGTGGGGCACTCAGAGGGGTACCTTGCGCGGTAGCGATCAGGACCCTCACGAAGTCGCGACATTCTCGCTCCTCAGTCGGAAATGGATTGCACCAACCGTCCTTACCCAGGGCAACGACCCTCACTCCGTAGGTTCGAGCGAGGTCACCGTATTCACCCTTCGGGTCGATCACCACGACGCGACGACGCCTCGCGAGTGCTCGATCGATCAACATCTTGACCAACGTGCTCTTGCCCGCGCCGATCGAGCCCGCGACGATCATGTTCGGATTCGATACCAGTCCCGCCTCGTAACCGTCGAAGGGATCAAAGACGAAGTCATAGCCCCGCAGCGAACGCCCGAGCGAACGCCCGGCGAGTCCGGTGCCCGCGTCGTGGGCGGGCACGCGCAGAGCCGCGAGGTCTCGTGACGTCATCCAGTGCGTCCACGGGCGCCTCACCAGCCCGGACCGCCCGGGAGTTGAAAGCAGTGCCACAACAGCTGGCGTCCCGTACCTCTTTCGACCCGAACGCCCGATTCCTCGCAACTGCGAAGCAATTCACACGTTCGAACACGAAGGTCGGTGAGCGAGATCGCGCGCACCGTGACGAAGACTCCGAGGCGCAACAGCGCTTCACCGTCCGCGACCAGCTCCTCACGTTGGGCGAGTCGCAGAAGTGAACGCTTTGATCGCGCACTGCGCCGAAAACCCGCTGCCGACGACACGGCGTTATCGCTGCCCATGCGATGGACCGCCCTCGAAGAAATCCGCTGTGCCCGGACGCTCGGCAAAACTTCAAGGTGTAGTGCGATCCCTGGATGGCAAGGACTTTGCTGCACTTTTTCAAGGAGTGCCCTAGCGTCACTGGCACCACTGAAGTCCCGCAATCGAAACGTTCGTATCACCTTGTCGTGTACACGCACGTAACTCCAACGTTCGAGCACGCCCACGCTTTCACACCCAGGCTTCAGGTCGAAGAAATCGCGTAGTAGCCCTGGATTCTCATGCCATCCGTCGGGACGCAACGCACTCGTACGTAACGTCAAGAGCGTGCTCGTCCCGACTGCTGTGGCGCGAACGTGGATCGACGCGTGATCAGACTCAGCGCCCGTCGCCAGACTCTTGGTCAATTCGACCAACCTCCTCGAAAGTTCGAAATCGGCGCCGGAGAGATCGAGTCGGCCTCGATGCAACAATTCGAATCCCGTCGCGGTCGTGACACCACGAGCCTGTACGGCCAGCGTCCGTCCTTGCGATTCCGTACGAACGACCATCCAACTGCGGCGCAGGGCGAATGACACGGCGACGCAAAGGGATTCGCCAACGGTGAGCCCATCACTCGCGGGCAGCGCCGTGATCAAGCAGCACAGTCCGAGTGCCAACGCACCGCTCGTCGTGTGTGGCTCGATAATCCAATCACCCACAAGACCGAGACCGATGATGACGAAGGTTGCTTGATGTCGGCGAATCCCTACCCAACGTGCCTCGGCGTCGGACTCGCCGAGGCCGACCGATTCACTCATCGAAGTGCCAACCGACCACGGGTCCCATCTCGTCAGTGCTGTACGCCACGTGGCCACCCCTTAGTCGGGGCGTGCCCACCGGCGGATCGGGGCGCGGCCCGTCGTGCGTTGGGAATTGGACTTCCGGTCCGGCTTCCCACATCCCGAGACCCAGATCGTCTGGGCGCGCTGGTGGGGTGGGCATTGGAGTATCGGGGAGCAACGATCGCGCAGCGACGACGGCGGGCGACGTGGGTAGTGCGCTCGCCGCCCTCGTAAAGCGATGGCGTAGTCCCTCAAGATTGTGCATCGCGGATTGTTCGACGAATGGAATGATGCGCAACAGTACGAACGGTGAGAACGTCGCTAGAAGTATGGTCACGGCGCCTTCGACGATC
>JBEKWQ010000158.1:0-4127 GCA_049512875.1 Acidimicrobiales bacterium | reverse complement strand
ATGGACCGGCGACCTCGGGTCGGGCGTGCGCGCGGCCGAAGCGGGCCAATCGGAGAATCGCGACGACGAGGCCACGGGTTCCAAGCAGTTGCGCGAGGTCTTCTATCGCCACCTCCAACCCGAGGACGTGCCGCTCGACCGGCGCGGGATCCAGGGCCTGTTGCGCAACGCGCGCGAGAAGATGCCCCACCGCTCCCACGGCGATCGGGGTGAACAATGACCGCGGCCATTGCGTACTCGTGGCCGAACATTCTCGTTTTTGCCGCCGCGGCGGTCCTCGTACTCGTGGGCGCGCTCGGCGTGATCACCTTCAAGAACCCGGTGCACAGCGCGCTCAGTCTGATCATGACCCTGTTCGGCGTCGCGGTCGCCTTCGTCGCCCAACAGGCCGACTTCCTCGCGGCGGTACAGATCATCGTCTACGCCGGCGCGATCGTCGTGTTGTTCCTGTTCGTCATCATGTTCCTCGGCGTCGACCGCAAAGAGCACCTGCACGTCGAGCCGTTCGTCATCCAGCGGCCTTTGGCGGCCCTCGGGGTCGTGATCACGGTCGGCGGACTGATCGCCCTGATGGCCGAGTCGCACTGGGTCACGGGCGTCAAGTCGGTCTCGAGCGCCGGCACCGCTCTCGCGACGGGTCAGGCGAACGTGCGTCAACTCGGCACCGCGGTCTTTACGACGTATCTGTTCGCCTTCGAGGCGACCGCCGCGCTACTCGTCATCGCGGTCGTCGGCGCGGTGCTGCTCGCGCGACGTGAGCGCTCGCTCGCCAGTGAGGAGGTGGACGAATGAACGTGCCGGCCGCCTGGTACCTCGTGCTCGCCGCCGTGCTCTTTGGGATCGGGGCCTTCGGGCTCTTGACGCGCCGCAGTGCGCTGATCATGTTCATGTGCGTCGAGTTGATGCTGAACGCGGTGAACCTCACCTTCGTCACCTTTGCGCGGACCCTGAGCGACATCGGGGGTCAGGCCACGGTGTTCTTCGTCATGGTCGTCGCGGCCGCCGAAGTCACGGTGGGTCTGGGTATCGTCGTCGCGGTGTTTCGACGCCGGGCCTCCACGTCGGTGGATGAACTCTCGGAATTGAAGGGCTGAGATGGCGCACGTCTCGACGCTCATCTTGTTGTTACCGCTGCTCGGATTCGCGGTCGTGCTGCTCAACGGTAAGAGCATGAACGAGTCACAGATCGGCTACGTGGCGACCGGCGTGGTGGGACTCAGTTTCGTCGCCTCGGTGATCACCTTCGTGCTCTTGTTGCACCACGCCAATCGCCAGGTCACGGTGCAGCTCTTCAACTGGATTGACGTCGGTACCCTGCACGTACCCGCGGCGTTGCTGATTGACCCGCTCTCGATCACGATGTGCCTGTTCGTCACCGGCGTGTCCACGTTGATCCATCTCTACGCGATTGGCTACATGCACGGAGAAAAGGACTACAAGAAGTTCTTCTTGTACTTCAACCTCTTCGTGTTCTCGATGCTGACCCTCGTGCTCGCCAACAACCTGGTTTTCACCTTCGTCGGCTGGGAGGGCGTGGGTGTCTGCTCGTACTGGCTCGTGAGTTTCTACTTCGATCGCGACTCGGCCGCTTCGGCGGGCAAGAAGGCCTTCATCTATAACCGTGTCGGCGACGTCGGACTGCTCGTGGCGATGTTCTTGTTGTTCTCGCGCACGGGCACCCTCACCTATCTCGGGGTCTTCGAGAAGGCCGGTACGCTCACGCCCACGGTCGCGACCTTGGTGGTCTTGGCGCTGCTGCTCGCCGCGACCGGCAAGAGCGCGCAGATCCCGTTGTTCAACTGGTTACCCGACGCCATGGAGGGTCCCACACCCGTCTCGGCGCTGATCCACGCCGCGACCATGGTCACGGCGGGCGTCTATCTGCTCGTGCGCATGTCACCGGTCTTGGCGCTGTCCTCGTCGGGTCGCATGACTATCGCGGTCATCGGCGGGGTGACCGCCTTCGTCGCGGCGACGATCGCGACCTCCCAGAAGGACATCAAGAAGGTCCTCGCCTTCTCGACCGTGTCCCAGATCGGGTACATGGTGCTCGCCGTGGGCGTCGGGGCCTACGGGGCGGCGATCTTCTTGATGGTGGCCCACGCGTTCTATAAGGCCCTCCTCTTCCTCGGTTCGGGTTCGGTGATCCACTCGCTCAACGGTGAACAGGACCTGCGAAAGATGGGGGCGTTACGCAAGTTCCTGCCCCTGACGTTCCCGACGTTCCTCATTGGCTGGCTCGCCATCTCGGGCATCCCACCCTTCGCGGGCTTCTGGGCCAAAAGCGACGTGTTGAACAACGTCTTCGCGCACAACAAGGCCCTGTGGGTACTCGGCGTGGTGACCGCCATCCTCACCGCCTACTACATGAGCCGACTGTTCGTGCTTACCTTTCGCGGCACCGAACGGTTCCGCGAGGTGACGCACGGCCACGACCCGCACGAGTCTCCCTGGGTCATGACCGCGCCACTCGTGATTCTCGCGGTGCTCTCGGTACTCGGTGGCGCCCTCGCTCTGCCGTGGGTCCACCGCGATACGTTGGAGCACTTCCTTCGTTCGACCTTCGGTTACGTGGCGCCGATCGCGAGCCAGAGCACGCTCAGCCAGTGGGGACTCGCCGCGGTGGACGTCGCGGCGGCGCTGATCGGACTCGCGGCGGCATTTTCGATCTGGCGCAGTCGCTACGAGGACGAGAAGCTCACGCCGAAGTTCCTCGAGCACGTGTGGTACTGGGACGACTTCTATGACGCGACGATCGGACATCCACTCGAGAATCTGGCCGTCTTCAGCGACGTCGTCGAGGATGAGGTCATCGACGGTGGGGTCATGGGTCTCGCCGCGGGCATCGTGCGTAGTTCAGAGGGCGTGCGCAAGATCCAGTCGGGCTTCGTGCGTCACTACGCGCTCGCCATGGCACTCGGTGTCGCGGTGATCGTGGTCTTTCTCGTCGCGAGAGTCGGTTAGTCGTGCATTCATCCCTTTGGCTCTGCGCGCTGCTCGTCGTGCCGTTGCTGGGTTCGGTGGGTGCCGCCCTCGGGCGCACCAAGCAGGGTCTCTCCTACGCCATCGCCGTCGCGAGTGCCGTGGTGGAGATGGCGATCGGCGCGGTGATCTTCTTCCTCTATAACGCCCACGTCGCCGGGGCCCAGACCTTCGACTTCGCGACCCGCGACGTCTTGTCGGCGCCCTTTGGTCTGGCCTACGACGTCGCCCTGGACGGCATCTCGCTGTTCATGGTCGAACTGACCGCGATCGTCGTGCTGCTCGCGTTGTGGGGCGGACGCGACAAGCGTCGCGAACCCTCCTTCGTGTCCTGGCTGCTTATTCTCACGTCGCTCACGATGGGGAGTTTCATCGCGCACGACCTGCTCGAGTTCTTCATCTTCTTCGAGCTCACCCTCGTGCCGTGCTACTTCATCATCGCGGGTTGGGGCGGGCGAGAGAAGAACAAGGCGGCGCTCAAGTTCTTCATCTACACCTTCAGCGCCTCGGCGTTTCTTCTGATCGGCATCTTGTACCTGGGTTTCGCCCACCAGCGCCAGAGCGGGGGAGCACTCACCTTCGCCTACGGCGTGCTCGCGTCGACGTCAATGACCCACTCGACGGCGATCTGGCTGTTCACTGGCTTCGCGATCGCTTTCGCCGCCAAGGCTCCCATCTGGCCGTTGCACACCTGGTCGCCGCTCACCTACGCCGAGGCCCCGACGGCGGGGTCGATCGAACTCTCAGCGTTGCTCGCCAAGCTGGGTTCGTACGGTCTGCTTCGTTTCGCGGTGGGTCTGTTCCCCTTGGCGCTCGCCGACGTGCGTCCGGTGATGCTCACCCTGGCGGTGATCGGCATCCTCTACGGCTCGCTCCTGGCGTGCGTTTCCAAGGACCTCAAGCGTTTCGTCGCGTACAGTTCGCTCGCCCAGATGGGCTTCATCACGTTAGGGGTGATGTCGGGCTCGAAGATCGCCACCGTCGGTGCGGTGCTCTTGATGTTCAACCACGGCATCATCACCATCGGGTTCTTTCTCATCATCGGCTTCATCGAACAGCGTCGCGGCAGTTACCAGGTCGCCGACCTCCAGGGACTCCAGGGACCCGCGCCGGTGCTGGCGGGGGTCTTTACCGTGGTGATGCTC
>JBEKWQ010000157.1:0-4128 GCA_049512875.1 Acidimicrobiales bacterium | reverse complement strand
CAAACCCAGGTCGCGCGGGTACTCGAGCCCTGGCGGAAGTTCCTTGAGGCCTTCCCTGATCCGAGTGCCTGCGCGGACGCCCCGCTCTCGAACGTGATCCGTCTCTGGGCGGGCCTGGGATACCACCGTCGAGCCAAGGCCCTGCACGACGCGGCGCGCGTGATCCGTGACGAACACGGTGGCGAGGTGCCAGCCGACGTCGCCGCCCTTCGCCGACTGCCCGGCGTGGGTGAGTACACCGCGAATGCCGTCGCGTCCTTTGCCTTTGGCCAGCGCGTCGCAGTACTGGATACCAACGTCGGTCGCGTGCTCGCGCGCGCCGTGGCGAACCGGAGCCTCGCCGCGCGCGAGGCCCGCGAGTTGGCACACGCGCTCCTGCCCGCGCGCGCCGTAGCTTCGCACAACCAGGCTCTGCTCGATCTGGGTGCGCAGTACTGTCGCGCCAGCCCACGTTGCGACTCTTGCCCGTTGGCGAGCGCGTGTCGATGGAACCTTGAGGGGGGCGAGGACCCCGCGCCCCTTAGCGCGGCGGTCTCGCGACGACAGCCAGTCTTCGAGGGTTCGGACCGTCAAGTCCGTGGAAATATTCTGGGATTGCTTCGTCGCGACGACGCGTCATTGACGGCCGTCGTCTCGCACGTCGCCCCCGAGGATCGTTCTCGCGTTGAACGCATCGTCGCGGATCTGGTCGAGGACGGATTAGTGGAACGAGCGGGACGCCGGCTTCGACTGTCCACTGCTTAGTGGGTAAGGAAGGCGTCAATCGTGTCGTGCACCGCGTCGGGTTGTTCGAGGTGCACGAAGTGTCCCGCGTTCTCAATGAGTGTCAACTTCGAGTTCGGAGCCAAAGACTCGAGCACTTGGCCAAGACCTGACGCCAGGAAACAACCGTCGTCGGCGCCGTGCAGGTACAACGTGGCCACGCTCGGCGGGTCGGGAGGAACTGTGCCGAGGAGACGGTGCCCGAACATCGCTCGGTAGTACTCGAGGGCGGCGCGCAAATTCTCGGGACTGCTGAGGGCCTCACGAAGAGGCTCGAGTTCATCTGACGGGTCGTACTCGGGTGACCAGGCAGTCCAGAGTTCGCGCAAGAACGCCATGTCGTTCAGTCCGACCACGAGCTCGGCGAGGGCGTTCTGGAAAAAGAACATGTACCAGCTAGCGTGCAATTGTTCGTAACGCGTGAAGGAATGACGAAAGACCTCCAGCGGTGGCACGGCCATCGTGATCGCTTGACGCCAGCGCGTTGGTTCGCTGTTCGTGGCGACGTAGGTTGCGGCGGCTCCCCAGTCGTGGCCGACGAGCACCGCGCCCTGGTCGGCGCCTAGGAATTCGTGGAGTTGGTTCGCGTCCTCGGCGAGGGCGCTGACGTGATAGTTACCCGAAGTAGAGAGTGATGAGGGGGCGTAGCCGCGCATGGCGGGCACGACAACGTGATATCCATTCCGCGCGAGAAACGGTGCCAGAAGGCGAAACGTGTGAGGGGTGTCGGGAAAGCCATGCAGACAAAGCGCGAGCGGGCCGTCAGTTGGACCGTACTCGTCGTAGGCGAGCGTGACGTCACCGAGGTCAGCGCGTCGGGCGTCGAGAGGCATCACGGTATTCAAGCACGCCGGTAAGGTGCACAGCGTGACATCGCTTGACATCGCCCACTTCAAAGAAGTCGTGGGCCACTACGTCACTGGCGTGGTGGTCGTGAGCGCCGCCACGAGTGATGGGCCCGTCGGATTCACGTGCCAGACCTTTGGTTCATTGTCGCTTGATCCGCTGCTGGTCACTTTTGCCGCCAAACTCGAGAGTCAGTCCTGGTCCAAGGTGCGAAGTGCGAAGGCGCTGGGCATCAACATCCTCTCCTCGGAGCAAGAGGCGCTGGCGCGCGTCTTTGCGACGTCGGGTATTGACAAGTTCGAAGGCGTGGGTTGGTCCTTGGGGCCCCACGGAACGCCGCTGCTCGAGGGTTCGCTCGCGCATCTCGAAGGTACGATTCAGGCTGTGACTACCCACGGCGACCACGAAGTCGTCGTCGTGCGCGCTGAGTACGCGCTCTCACACCCGGGCGCCCCGCTCATCTTTTACCGCGGAGGATTCGCTTTCCTCGACTAGTTCAGTGAGTTTCACTACGATTCGAGTCGTGAACAGGTTGGCTCGTGCTGGTCGCGCCGGAACGCTGCGTTCGTGACGACCGCGATCAAGGTCGCCCTGGTGGTGTTCTTGGCTCTCTTGCTCATCGTCGTGGCTCTTCGCATGCGCAAACTGCGTCGCGACGAAATGCGTGCCCTGGAGCGAAAGTCCGACCCTCGTCTCATCGTGCCACCGCCCTCGCCCTATACACCGTCCAAGGGTTTTCGACTCTTGAACGAAACCGAGGCACCGGTGGCGCCTCGAACCCCGGTCCGACCTCGCCTAGAACCTGATCGCACCTACGTCTTCAGCGACTTTCACCCCGTTCACTTGGACGTGAATCCGTTGCAGCCGGCGCGCCACGACGAGGAGTGGGCGTTGTCGCGCTCGGCGAACCGCTCGAGCCTGTCGCTGAGCGGCGTACGTCTCCTCGTGGTCATCGTCGTCGCGGTACTGGTGCTCGGCATCGTGGGCTACTACGCGCGTGATCGGATCCATCACGGTACGACGACCACGACCACCATTACGACGAAGAGATCACACTCGACGACCACGACGGCGCCCACCACGACTACGACGGTCGCTGGTTAAGGAGTGATCTCGCTGATGACGAAGGAAAGGACTTGCGCCTCGTCGCGCCACGCGTCGTATCGACCAGACGGACCGCCGTGCCCGGCGCCCATCTCGGTCTTGAGGTAGGCGACGTTGGCGGGATTGGCGTCACGCAGTTTGAGGACCCATTTGGCGGGCTCCCAGAATCCGACGCGCGAATCATTGAGCCCGCCGGCGACGAACACGTCTGGATAGGTGCGTACCGTGTCGTCGTCATTGGTGCCACGAACGTTGTCGTACGGGGAGTAGGACTTCATCGTTCGATAGGCACTCGCGCTCGCGTCAGGGTTACCCCATTCCTCCCATTCGCCGATCGTCAGTGGCAGCGTCTCATCGAGCATCGTGGTGAGAACGTCGACGAAGGGCACTTCGGCGACCACACACTGAAAGAGGTCGGGCGCGAGATTCATTACCGCTCCCATGAGTAGTCCCCCGGCCGAACCTCCTCGCGTCGCGAGGCGCTCGGCAGAGGTCCACCCTTCTTCGATCAAATGGCGGGCGACGGAGACAAAATCGCTAAAGGTCGTTGACTTTTGGGCGAGCTTGCCCATCTCGTACCAGGACCGACCCATCTCGCCGCCACCTCGCACGTGGGCAATGGCAAAGATCACTCCGCGGTCGAGCAGAGAAAGTCGAAGGGACGAGAACGCCGGGTCGATCGAGATTTCGTAACTCCCGTAACCGTAGAGCAAAAAGGGAGCAGGCGACTTGGCTCGTAGGTCCCCGTGTTCGTCGACTTCCACCAGGTCGCGCGAGGCGACGATGGAGACCGGGACTTTCACGCCGTCACTCGCCCTCACCCAGAGTCTCCCCGTGGCGTAATGGGACTGGTCGTAACCACCGATCACTTGTTGTTGTTTGCGGACAATGACCTCACCCGTGGCGACCACGACGTCGGCGACGAGCCGAGGCGTGACCAGGGAGGTGATCAGAACCCGCACCAGGGCGGTGTCGAAGGTCGCGTTCGCCGAGAGCGCGACCGTGCTCGGACTGGCGTCGCCGCTGACGAGATACGAGCGCTCCAGCACGTCGGTGCCAAAAGGGTCCTCGCCCTCGAGAATCGGCACGAGTCGCACGGCGCTGCATCCCTCGTGGCGCTCACTGATCGCGAGGAAGGACTTGAACGCGTCCACGCCGTCGAGACGGCTACCGGGACGTTCCTTCACGATCTCGGTCCACGACTCATCGTGGACCCGGCGCGCGAGGAGTCGAAAATCGGTTGCGTCCTCATTGGTGACCTTGAGCCACCAGCTCACGCCGTTGGCGTCGATGAAGTGTTCTACGCCGTATTCAATACCTTGGCGGCGGGCCTCGAGAAGGGTGAAGTCATCGAGGGGTCGTTGGGCGTCGATGAAATGCAGTTCGGTGGTGGTCGATGAACCGATCTGGATTACG
>JBEKWQ010000156.1:0-4146 GCA_049512875.1 Acidimicrobiales bacterium | reverse complement strand
TCGAGTTGGCGCGGGGCGAGCGCTGGTGAGCGATGTAGCCAGAGCGGGTCGCCGGCTAGCAGTGCGCAGCATGTTCAGGCAACGATTCGTAGCAATGCGGTAGAGCCAGGTTCTGATTGAGGCTCGTTCCTCGTAGTTCACCAGCGCTTGCCATGCGCCAAGAAGAGTTTCCTGGAGAGCGTCCTCCGCATCCTGCGTCGAACCCAACATCCGATAGCAGTGAAGCTGTATCTCTTGTCGGTACTCGTCGGTCAACTGTGCGAACGCCTGCCGGTCCCCGGATTGGGCGCGACCGAGAAGTTCTTTGTTCACGGCTCCACTCTCTCATCATTCTGTTGTCGGGCTCCTTCTGGTCCCACTACAAATACGGACACCGTCGAACCTAGAAACTTGTCACACCGGACCGAACAATTTTCCTTTGACCCGGTGTCGGTATTAGGTGAGGCGCAGTACGGGTCGCTCGACCGCAGGACGGGTTGTTTGAGCCTTCGAAAGGCCTGAATCTAAAGGAGTGAGCCAGGTGAATCGAACTACGTCAGTTCAACTTGGAAGGAGGCAAGTCATGAACCCATTTTGTTTGGGAAAACTTGCCGAATTTCACATTCAAAGATTGGTCGATGAAGCCAACGAGGGGCGCACGGCTCGGCGTGCTAGATCTCAATACCGTTCCTTGCGACCTAAACACCATTTCCACTGGCGTCATGAAAGCGTGAATAAAGCCCCGAGCAGAGCGGTGCAGAAGTGAGTGCGCGACTCTCTGGCAAAACTCGCCTGTTTCTCGCTGGGAACTTCCTCTCCATGCTTGGCACTGGCTTGGTGTTGCCGTTCATGATCATCTATCTTCACCAAGCGCGAGGGATCGCGCTAGCGGTGGTTGGAGCACTGCTGGCGGCGGGTGCGGCGGTTGGTGTCGTGGTCGCGATTGTGTGCGGTGCGCTGATGGACCGGGTGGGCGCCCGGCCGGTACTTGGCACAATCCTGCTTGGTCAGGTCGTCGCCGAAGTCGGGCTCGCATGGGCTCACAACACGCTTACGGCATTGCCAGTCGTCCTGATCTACGGGGCGACGTGGGCACCGATGTTTGGGGCCATCTCGACGATGCTCAACGGCCTGACGCGGGAGCCCGCGTTGCAGCAGCGCGCCTTCGCGGTGAACTTTGCGACCCAGAATATGGCACTCGGTCTCGGCGCGGTAGTCGCCGCGGTCGTCATTAGAGCTCATCATCCCGGGAGCTTCCAGGTACTCTTCCTTCTCAACGGCCTCACTTGTCTACTTTTTGCGATACTGCTGCCCGCGCTGCCGAACCTGCGCCGAACAAAGGTCGTCAATGAAACCCGTGTCGGATACCGCTACGTCCTGAGCCACCGCGGGCTACGTTTGATGATTCTGGCCTCGCTGTTGCTCGCCTTTACCGGCCCCGCCACGTTCGATTCCGGGCTACCGGCTATCGCGTCAGTGGCAGACCACATTTCGGACCACGCCATCGCGGTGGCCTTTACGATCGATACCGGCGTCATTGTGGCTATCCAGATGTTCGTGCTGCGTATAGTTCGGCGGCACCGGCGAAGCTCCGCACTGGCCGCCGTCGGTTCGATCTGGGCGGTGTCCTGGGCGCTTCTCGGATTTGCCGACGTTGTAGACGGCTCCGGCTGGCGAACAACAATTTTGTTCGCTTTCGTAAGCTTGTTCGCGGTGGGTGAGACCATCGTCGCACCTACGAGGAACCCGCTCATTAACGCGCTGGCCGATGACAGGATTCGCGGCCGCGCAAATTCGATCTCGGGATTTGCCACGTCATTGATGCTGATCGTCTGTCCGGCCATGGTCACCAGTTTGCTCGCGGCGCACCTCGAAGCAGTCCTCATTGGGCTGTTGTGCCTCGGCTCCCTCGGCATCGTTGTGATCGCCGACCGGCTGCGCGGCATCCTTACCGCTGAGCAGAATTTCGTCACGCAACCCACCGTGGCCGAGTCGCCGCTCGAGCGGTTAGACAATCGATCTCGCGTGGCATCATCGTCAACCTCGTCGCTGAATGACCAAAACGGATACGCCGCTAGGCGGAGGCGGTGAGAACGCCGAGCGCGGCACGGGACGTCCGATAGAGCATTCAAAGTTCCTTCGCCATCGCCCCGCCCCGGGAGGTGTCCCCCAGACCCATCGATCTGCGACGTACCACGGAACAATGATGTCGGCACGGATAAGTCGGCTGCCGGGAGCGGTAAGACGGCGGAGTAATGCGACGGAAATGGCGAATGGTGGATTCGAGACTACTCGAAATGGTCGTCGCGGTAAGCGCACGTCGGACCCATCGGCCTGCACGACGGTGACGTTGCCATTGACAAACCTCCGTCGAAGATCTTGAGCTCGACGTGGGTGTATTTCGAAAGCAATCACTCGAGCGCCTCGTTGAAGAAGCGGGCCCGTTAACGCACCAGTACCAGCTCCGATATCGAGAACGAGATCACCAGAACAAATTCCGGCGTTATCAACGAGTCGTTCGGCCCACCGACTTTCGAGTCGATGCCATCCCCATCGAGTCCGCTGCGCGGACACGGCTGACCATCGTGAACATTGTCATGTGGCCACACTAGCCAAGCGCTCGTAATGTTTATTCAAACGTATTTGGGATGCCGGGTACGAAGAAACGCAAATGGTCTATATGGGACTCATTGTTCGTACGTGAATGATTTGGGTCAATTCTCCGTCATGAATCCCTACGCGGTACCCACTGAGAAAATCCCACGGAAAATCTCAGGACCAATTCGACGCCTCCGCACAAGCTTTCTTTCAATTCCGAACTAATCCGATTCCATCGGTCCACTCCGACTGTCTGTAGCGACCTCATAATCCCTCGGTCGCGGGTTCGATATCCACTGGCCCTACGTACAGTCTTACGAAGGCGCTGCGAGCAATTGGTAACTCTCGTCAATGGATCCTCACGCGACCCTTCTGGCCCGTTCCAATGATGCGTGGTTCCTCAGCGCTCGACTTGGTAGTCGACTAACAGGTAGCCCGCTGGAGACGCAACTTGGCGGGTCATGGTCAACCTCGAAGCACGGCCTTTCTCGAACAGCCTTCTTCCGTTTCGGTGGATGGCTGGGGCAATGACAAACCGCAGTTCGTCCAGCAGGCCCGCTTCCAATAACGATTGAGTCAGTTCGATACTGCCGTGCACCCCAATGTCGTTACCGGGCTTCTGCTTCAGTTCGGTGAGGAACGCGAACACGTCGCCGTCGATGACCGTCGTGTTCGCCCAGTTTCGATCGGGCGTTGTGGAAGTCGCCACGAACTTCTCGACAGCGTTGATGAAACTTGAAAACGGCTCAATGTCGCTCGTGGGCCAGAATTCCGCCCAGTCGTCGTATGTTCGACGCCCAAGTAGCACGGTGTCCTGCGTGGCGATAACACGAGCGAGGTTCTCGTCCATCGCTGCATCCCAGTCAGTGATGAACTCGTCCGGTTGTTCGGCCACCCCATCGAGCGACAATAATTCGTAGGCCACTACTTTGCGCACGTCAACATCTCCTTGCTAGTCCTGCCTGGTCAGTGACAATGCTAAGTCACACCAATGCCAGGCTGCGTTGCCGCGGCTTTCTGAATGAAGTAGTGGTGCCCCCATGTCGAAGCGACTTCGAGAATTGCCATAGAACGTACAAAGTTTGGTCGCGTGGGTTTCGTGCGATGACCGGTCCAAGGCATCTTCGCGTCAATGCTCGATTCGAAGCAGCACACATCAGTGACGCCCAGTTTGAAACGGGACGCATGTCGTCAGACGTCGACGCCCTCGTACAGCTTGATGATCAATGTTCACGGTGGCGAAGTTCGGAGCGACGGTTTTGCGGCGCTCGCTGGCCGAATTCGCCTTGGGTTCGGGTCCGAAACGAGCGGTAAGGACGTGGTCACAAACCGGGGCGCTAGAAGATCGATGCCGCGGTGGTTTTTCCATCGAGCGATTGAAGGTTCTCGGTTCTCGCCTCGAGAGTGTCGCAGCGATCTAGAAGAAGTTCCCATAAACAGTGGATCGAGCCTTACCGCCTGGTATCTCCATTTCGACGGGAAGAGTTTCATGGTCGCGACATTGTTCGTAGGATCTTCGTTTTCATCACGTTTCCTTGCTCGTGGGCTGGAGATCACTTTCTCGAACTT
>JBEKWQ010000155.1:0-4298 GCA_049512875.1 Acidimicrobiales bacterium | reverse complement strand
GGTCCAAGGGTGACACGCACGGCGTCGGCCAATTTGTTCATACCGCGCTCGAGTGCCCGGCGGGCCTCTTCGTCAAAAGCGATCAGTTTCGCCACTGTGAATCCTCCTAGTTGCGACTCAACACCCGTATCGGTGCAAAGGCAATATTAGCAGTCTAGGGGGGTGAGTGCTAACGCGAGCTAGCCGCCCGCGACCGCGGGTACCAGGGAAACGGTCTGGCCCGCCTCGAGCCGGGTGTCGAGACCGTCAAGGAATCGAACGTCCTCGTCGGCGACGAAGACGTTCACGAAACGGCGTAGCGCCCCGTGGTCGTCGAGCACCCGAAAGGCGATCCCGGGGTAGGCCACGTCGACCGCGATGATGGCGTCACGCACCGTGCTGGCTTCGACGGGGACCTCCCCGGCCCCACCCACGAGTGCGCGAAGTTGACTCGGCAGGCGCACGATGACGCTCACGAGGCCGAGGTCACTAACTGGTGGAAGCGCAGCGCCTCTTCGGCGTCGGCGAGCGACGGGCTGATCGTCGAACTGACGGTCGCGGTGTCAACGATCGCGTCGAGGGTCTTGAGGCCGTGGCCCGAGATGATCGCTACCACGGACTTTTCAGGGTCGATGGTGCCGCGCCTGATCATCTGACGCAACGACGCGATCGTGACACCGCCGGCGGTCTCGGCAAAGACGCCTTCGGTCTGGGCGAGCAGGCCAATGCATTCGAGGGTCTCCTCGTCGGGCACCGAACCGCAGTCGCCGCCGTGAGCGCGAAGTTCGTCCAGAACGTAGGGGCCGTCGGCCGGGTTACCAATGGCGAGGGATCGCGCGATGGTGTTGGGGCGCTGGGGCGTCACGACCTCGGCCCCGTCGTGAAAGGCGGTCGCCACCGGTGAGCAACCCGTTGCCTGGGCCCCGTAGAGCACCGGCGCGCCACCTTCAACCAGTCCGAGGTCAAGGAACTGGTGAAAACCCTTGGCGATCTTGGTGAACTGGCTACCCGACGCAATGGGCACGACGACTTGGTCGGGCGTGCGCCAGCCAAGCTGCTCGCAAATCTCAAAGGCCAGAGTCTTGGAACCTTCGGCGTAGTAGGGGCGCAGATTCACGTTCGCGAAGGCCCAGTCGGGGTGTTCGGCCACGAGTTCGACGCAGAGTCGGTTCACGTCGTCGTAATTCCCCTCGACCCCGAGCACCGTCCCGCCGAAGATCGCGGTCATGGCGATCTTGGACTTCTCCAGGTCCGCGGGGATGATCGTGACGCTCGGCCAACCAATGAACGCGGCGTGGGCGGCGACCGAGGTGGCGAGGTTTCCCGTCGACGCGCACGCGGCAGTCGTGAATCCCAGACGGCGCGCACTCGACAACGCGACCGACACCACGCGGTCCTTGAACGAGCCCGTCGGATTACGGGTGTCGTCCTTGAGCCAGAGCTCCTTCAAACCGAGGATTTCGCCGAGGCGCGAGGCGCGGCGCAGTGGCGTCCAACCCGCCCCGAGGTCCACGGCTTCGCCGCCCGGGTCCGGCAACAGGGCCGCGTAGCGCCAGATGGAGTTGGGGCCCTCCTTGATCGACGATCGACTGACCTGACCCCTGGCGGCCTCGAGGTCGTAGGCCACCTCGAGCGGACCAAAGCAGACGTCACAGGAGTAGCGAGCCTCACCGGGGTAGGCGGTACCACACTCTCGACATAGAAGACCTGTAGCGAAACTCATAACTCCCTTTTCATCGATCGGGCTTTGGCACCTGGTGTGCAGAGGGTCTCTCGTACGCACACTGGTTGTCGCGACTTCAAAGGGCCCGCCCCTCAGTCGCTCTTGATGACCCCCTAATTCTTGCGGACCGTGAAGCTCGTGTCAAGTGACGTTCGCGCACGCCTCGCCCTAGCCTGTAGGCAATGACCGCCAGCGACGCTCCTTGGACCCTCAACCGCGACGATTTCGACCTAGCGAAGGTGGCCCTGCTCAAGGCGAAGACCTCGGTCGCGGTCGTGATCCCCGCGAAGAACGAGGCGGACACCATCGGCGCCGTTCTCGAGGCGGTTCGCCACCACGAGGACTTCGTTGACGAACTGGTCGTCGTGGATGACCACTCCAACGACGACACCGCGACGGTCGCCGAACACCACGAGGCCAAGGTTCTGCACCTCGAGGGTCGCGGAGGCAAGGGTGAAGCGATGAAAGCGGGACTGGCGGCGACCTCGTCAGAAATTGTGGTCTTCCTCGACGCCGACGTGCTCAACACCACCACCGAGTTCGTGCCCCGTCTCGTCCACCCGCTGCTCGTACGGCGCGATATTGAACTCGTGAAGGGCTACTACGAACGGCCCCTGCATAACATGCCCACCGGCGGCGGGCGCGTGAATGAACTCGCGGCGCGGCCCATCCTGGCGCTGCTCTATCCGGGACTCGGCGAGATCCGTCAACCCCTCGCGGGCGAGACCGCCTCGCGACGCACGGCCCTCGAATCGATCACGCTCGAGTCCGCCTACGGCGTAGAAATCGCACTCTTAATCGACATCGCACGCCAGTACGGCGTGCACAGCCTCGCCCAGGTGGACCTCGGCGTTCGTCGCCATCGAAATCGGCCCCTCGAAGAATTGCGACCAATGGCCGTCGACGTGCTTCGCGCGGCGCTCGGCAGGTTCAAAGTAGCCCTGCCGCCTCAGGCGTAATCAGTGCTTGATGGCAACGTCGGGGCCGAGTATCACAATCACGTCATCGCCCGAGGAGCCAGAAACGGGATTGAGACCATTGAGTGGCTGAATAGCCGACGCTGACACCTTTATCTCCCCCGCGATTTCTTGCGCGGCCCAAAGGAATCCAGGGTTGTAGTAGATCGTCGTGGCGGTCACCTTGGGTCCGTTCAACTGAGGCAGTGCGTCCCAATTGAGCGCTTCGAGCTGTTGGGTGTAGGTGCGAGCGAGTCCGGACACGCCAGTCCCGTTCGCGACCTGCACCGGCACCTTGTTCTTTGGCAAGGTCGTCGACGTCGAACCGCCACCCGGGCCGGCGAGAGTCGTTGTCGTTGTCGGAACGATGTTCGAAGAGCTCGAGTTGGTGGAGCGGAGCATGAGGTACGTCGCGCCTACGAAAAGGACCAAGATGATGAACACCACGCCCAGGGCGGGCTGATAGTGCGATCCGCCTCCCGCTGGTTGGTGTTGTGGATGCGACCCGTCACTCATTTTGTCAACTCTATTGGGTACCGAGCAAGTTTCACTAACCTAGGGAATCGCCAGCCGGTGTGGCGCAGTCTGGCAGCGCAGGCGATTTGTAATCGTCAGGCCGGGGGTTCAAATCCCTCCACCGGCACAAAGGAGGAAGAATGAAAGAAAGAGAGAAGTCCGAAGGACTAGTCAAAGAGTTCCAGGCGTTTGCCTTTCGGGCGAATGTCGTCGATCTCGCGATAGCAGTCGCTTTGGGAGCAGCGTTCACTGCGGTCGTGACCGCGCTGGTAGAAGGTTTACTGACCCCGCTCATTGCGGCGATATTCGGCAAGACCAATTTCACAACTTTGCACTTCACTGTGAATCACAGCGAGTTTCAATACGGACTCGTCATCAACGCGGTCATCACCCTGCTGATGGTAGCGGCGGCCTTGTTCTTTCTCGTGGTGAAGCCAATGATGGCCATCCGCCGGCGCAACGGACAAGCAACGACTCCCCCGCCACCCATGGCCGCGTGCCCGTCGTGCTTCACCGAAGTCGACCTACGCGCGAGTCGTTGTCCAGCTTGTACCGACGAGCTCGCGGCCGGATGGGGTCAGTAACTACAGTTTCAGGAACACTTCGACGCGACGAAACAACGCATTACTCGTCCCTTTAACCAGACTTTCTCCCGTCGCGTGCATCGCGACTGGTTCGACGTGGAGTGCGACGAGCACGACTCGAAGGTAGTTCTCGACGGCTGTTGCTCTACGCGCGCTCAATGTGTTGACGTTGGCGACCTTCTCGTTGGAAAGCGCGTAACCGAACATCGACGCGGACGAGTAGTCCCTGGCCTTCATACCGCTCGCAATGTTGTGGATCTGCTTTTTCAACGTTGCTCCGAGCACCGAGGAACCTTTCACGAACGGTCCGACCCCTCCCGCGAGTTGTGATACCACTGGAGCTTTCGCTGCCACAGTCCACACGGCGTAGAGCGTCGTCGAACTCGCTACTAAGTAGGGCGCACCCGGCGAGTACACCATCGATTGAGAGGTTGAAGTCGGGCTCCAACCCGCAAAAACAAAGCCGTTGTCCAAGAGACCGGACCCTGTCGGGAGCGTGAGTGTCGTCCCGACGGAAGAGGAAACGGGAGGCAAAGTCCC
>JBEKWQ010000154.1:0-4399 GCA_049512875.1 Acidimicrobiales bacterium | reverse complement strand
GACCTGCACCGCCCAACGTGGCGTCAACGACCACCCCCGGCTCGAGGCTCGAGTACAACTCGACAATCTCTTGTTCGAGGACTGGTTGGTGGTAGGTGTCCGGGGCCATCTGCAGCCTTTCAATCGTGAAGCCGAGAGAGAGGGCGGAGGAGGTATCTCGACCCGACTTCACGATTGCCAGGCTGCGCATGGTCCGCGGCCGGAATTGCTGACGTACTCCTTGCACTAGTTACTGCCTTGTTTGAACTTCTCCTCGGCGGAGTTGACCTGTTCGGCGTAGGTCGCCGGATTCCAGAGCTCGATGTGGTCGAGCATGCCAACGATCAAGACGTCACCCTCCAAGCGCCCGTAGTCTCGGATCGCCACGGGCAACGCGAAACGGCCTTGCTTGTCGAACTCCACGTCCGAAGAATTGGCCGCCCAGTAACGAGCCTGCTGACGTCCCAGGGCGCTGATTCTGCTCTCGAGCAGGTACTCCTCGCTCTTGCGTGCGAACTCCCCGGGCGTCCACAGCGCCACGCAGCCCTCGGTGTTGGGACTCAGGTGGCCGCCACGGTCGAACTCGTTACGGAACTTCGCGGGCAGGATGAGGCGTCCCTTGACGTCCAGCGAGTGCTGAAACTGCCCCACGAAACCCAGCATGACAATCCCTCCCGCGAGCCACCACTTTGCCCCACTTCGTGCCACATTACACCACACAACGCCACAAAGCACCAAATCGGCCCACTTTTGGCCATTTCCGGCCGATTTTGACGCGACGAGCACGCGTGAGGGCATACGTCTGGCGGCCTGGCGGCCGTGTGGAGGCGAGAACCTACTGGATCAGAGTCGAACGACGAAGACTCGCGATCCGCGAACCTCGGGTCAGGCCTTCAATGAGTTCGTTGGGATCCCGCACGCGAAACGACGCGAGCACCTGATGATCAAGCGCCTCGGCCAGTCCGTCAGGCACCTCTCGTAAAAGGCCCAGGACATCGCGCGAGTCATGAGCGTGTAGCACCGTCGAGAGGAACACGCCCTCTTTCACGCGCCACTGAGTCACCCCCACCGCCTTACGCCCGCCGACGAAGACTTCTCCCGGACCTCGACCAGCAAAGCAAACAACCCGGTGGGCCTGGTCGCCTTCGAGTGGTCCCTCGTGAACGGTCACGTTCTCATCCACGAGCGGCGCCAGCACGTCACGCCAGATCTCACCACAACGGATCGAACTCACGCGCACGTCCTTCGACCAACGTTCGTGCGAGACCGGAATCCACCAATCCACCCACAGGTCCCCGGGCTGGAGCAGGACCAACCCGCCACCACCGCGACGTCGGCGAAGCACCAGGTCCCGGGTTCGGGTCGGATTGAGGATGTCGCCGGACTGACTTCCCCCGAGCACGACGACCGGCTGGGCCAGTTCGGGCGCGAAGACTGTCGCGTTTTCCAGCCTGCGCAGCGCCGCGTAGTCGTAAAGTTCGGCTACCGCATCATTCACGAGGCACGCGGTAGGTACGGTGCCCAGAGTGGATCGGGATCGGGCACGTGCCGCCAGCGCCACCAAGGACCATCGGGTATCCGAGGTTCGAAGTGCATCCGCCAGCCAATTTCATCGAGTAACCGGTCACCCTTTTGCATGTTGTGGCGTCGACACGCGGCCACTACATTCGTCCACACGTGTTCACCACCGCGACTGCGAGGTACGACGTGGTCGATCGTGTCGGCGTGCTCGAGGCAATACGCGCAGCGGTAGCTGTCACGAAGGAGCAACGAACGCCTCGTGAGCGGAGGAGTACGGACCTTCGTGGGTAACTTGACCATGTCGTGCAGGCGCACGATCGCCGGTATCTCGACCGTCACGGTCGCCGATCGACAGACCGAGGGCTCGTCGGACGTGACGATCGGTTCAGCTCGGCCCGCCAGCATCAAAACCACGGCGCGGCGTTCACTCACCAATTGCAGCGGTTCGAAGGTCGCGTTCAAGAGCAGGACCCGGCCCACGCGACACCTACCGTCCGACTCGCTGGTGCAACGACCATCGCGCCGCTTGAACCACGTCGTCAAATTCCGGTAGTTCGCCGCGATCGCCCGTCGCGGTCGCCAGGCGAAACTCCCAGTAGTCGCGAGGCGCCACGGGGACGAAGGGTCGGTGGTGCCACCAGCCCCGACGTCGCAGGCGCCATCCAGCGCGCACCAGTACCAGCGACGCGAACGGATGACGTGCCAGGTACTTGACCAATTCGATTCGGGGGAGATTCACGGTTGCTCTCCTCGCCAACCCACCAACGCGGCTCCCAGAATCGGACCATCCGCTCCGAGTGGGGATCGGCGGATCTCAACGTGCGATGAATAGTGCATCATCGCCACGGCGCGCGCTGACTTATTCGCTTGTTCGAAGAATTCGTCGCCAAAGCCGAGCGCTACCGAGCCCGCCACGTAACAGTGCGAGAAGTCGAGCACCGACGCGAGAGTCCCCACGGCTCGTCCGACCAGTTCGGCACAACGCCCTCGCACCGAATGGTCAGCCTCGATCGCCGGACGGCCGGTCATGTCCTCGATGGCCCGTCCCGAGGCCTCCGCCTCGAGGCAACCGTAGCTGCCGCACGCGCAGAGTCTTCCGTTGGGCACCACGTTCAGGTGACCAAGGTGACCGGCGTTTCCCGTCTCGCCGTCGAGGAGTCGACCGTCCAGGACGATCGCGCCGCCGATGCCGGTCGAGACGACCATGGAGACGTATGAGTCGTCGTCACGCGCGCCGCCGAATTCCCCCTCGGCCAGGGCCAGCGCCCGCGCGTCGCCATCAACGTGCACCCTCAGGTCAAGGGCATCTTCGAGTCTCGAGCGAAGCGCGAAATCCCTCCAGGCGGGAATGTTCAAGGGCGAGACGAAGTCACCGCCTCGGGTCATCGGGCCCGCGCAGCCCACGCCCAAAACCTCGTGCGGCGCCTCACCACGTACCCGACTCACTAAGTCGACAATCGCCTCAAAGAGATGGTCGCCTTGCTCGCGCACTTGGACGCGTTCTCGACGAGAGATCGTCGCGTCGCTTCCCACGATCGCGCACTCAGCCTTCGTCGCCCCTATGTCAAGGGCGAGGCACGGAATTACGGTGTCGGGAGACCCGACCCCGGTCATTCGCTCTTGCGGCGTTGGCGCGACAACCAGTCGCGAAGCGAACGGGTCCTCGGACCCAAGTTCGCGTGGGCGTCGTCACCTTGTGGTGACCGGGTAATGTCCTGCCACGACGCACGACCGAGCAGTCGAGCGTTGCGCTCAATTACCACCGCTGACACGAACATCAGCGCGACGCCAAACAGTCCCAATAACGTGGACTGGGAAAAGAACAGGATAAGGATCAAGAGACCCGCGACAAAGCCAAGAATTCCCCAACGCACCCGACGTCCGCCGTGGGAGTACACGTTGGTCTCACGAACGTTCTTCGCGAACCTCGGATCTTGCTTCGAAAGGGACTCTTCGAGTTCAGCCAGAATCTTCTGCTCATGCTCTGAAAGTGGCATCGCGTCTCCTTCCGTCTGTTCTCCCTGTTATCGTACCGTTTCTCTCAGCCCGAACGCACGCGGTTCGGGCTGAGCGGAATTTAGAACTTGTTCACAAGGAAAGAGGACGATGCCGCCAGACCGGCTACGGGTCGCCATGATCTGCACGGGAAATATCTGTCGTTCCCCAATGGCCGAGGTCGTCGTTCGCCACCTCGTCGCCCAGGATGACGTTCTGGCTCCGCTCGTCCAGATCTCCAGTGCGGGAACGGCCCGATGGCACGTGAGTAGTCCCATGGATTCGCGAGCCCGGGCGGCCCTGGACCGGGCGGGCCTGAACGAACCTGGTTCGCTCGGCACCTACGCCGACGCGACCTACCTCAACGCGCACGACCTCGTCATCGCCATGACGCGCCAACACGCGCGCGAGGCCCGCGAGCGCCTCACGAACCAGGACACGGACGTGATCATGTTTCGCAATCTCCTCCAGCCGGGTCTCGACCTGGACGTCCCTGACCCCTACTACGGCACCGACGCGGATTTCGATGACTGCCTGTCGCTCTTTAGACGAGGGGGTCCGCGTTTGATAGAGGAATTTCGTCGGCGACTGGATGCAGGCTCGCGCGAAGTTTGATCTCGGGCAAGGTGAGCGAAAGCAGGAGCGCGAGCACGCCCACCGGAATCGCCCAGATGTAGGCAGTCTGGATACTGCCCGCAATCTCTCTGACCACCACGACTAGTTCGTTCAACGGTTGAGCCTTCAACAGGTCCGGCGTCCATCGCGCCGGAGTCGGGAACCCCTTGCTCAACGCGCCATTCGTTACGTCAACGCGGTACCGGTGCGCCAGTTCGTTGGTGTAAAGCGCTCCGAGGACCGCCGTTCCGAAGGATCCGCCGATCGAGCGAAAGAAGTTCGCCCCCGC
>JBEKWQ010000153.1:0-10417 GCA_049512875.1 Acidimicrobiales bacterium | reverse complement strand
GGCACAAGTGTCTCTCACGGCCACCACCAGCCAGACTGTTTACGTCGCGCGCGAAAACGCGCTCGTCACCGTGGCGTTGCATAATCATGGCGCGGAGGCCTGTACCTACGTGTTGGGTCCCACTTCGCCGAACTACGTCTTGAAGGACTCGTCCGGCGCCACGGTCTGGGGTGCCTGTTGGTTTGACGGAGGTCCTGCGCCTTGTGCCATGTACGTGCTCCAGCGCGTTCTCGCACCTGGCGCGACCTACCGCGATCGATTGTCGTGGAATCAACTCTCTGGTCACCCTGAAATACGTGTGCCCGCCGGGCGATACCGATTTAGCGTGACGCTGTCCGGACTCGCTGCTCGGGCCGCCACCACGTTCAGGCTCGCTGCCTCTTAAAAGTTGATGTCGTCGCGTTCGGCGGCGTTCACGGCGGGTGTGGTGGCCGAACGCCACAGATCGAAATAGTTCTTGAAGGTAATACCGTCGGTGACGTAGCCGGCGCGCTGGAGTTCGCGATGGTAGGCCGGGAGATTATGCCACGGCACACCCATGTCTACGTGGTGGGCGAGGTGCCAGCCAGTGTTGTAGGGCACGAACCAGAATCGTGCCAACCAAGACTGTCGCACGTTGTGCGTGGTGAGTCGTCGGTCGCTGCTCTTTCCCATGCCGCCATGTTCGGCGATCGCTCGAAGTCGATTGAGCACTCGCCACTGGGTCATCCAGGGCAGCCACCAGAACGCGAGATACGACCACCACGCTCCGGTGAGCAGCCAGAACAGTGCGAACATCACCACTTGCACGCCAAGAATCGAACAGGCGACCCGTCGACTCGAGGGCTTGAACGCGGCGCCCACCAGGGCAACAAAATTCTTATAGCCCGAGATACCCACCGCGTCGCGTAGGAGGCGCCGGCGCAGGTTGCGTCGCTCGCACGGGTAGCCACGGTAGAACGCGATGTCTGGCTCATCAGGTCCGAACTCTTCGCGGTGATGAGCGAAGTGACTGCGCCGATAGAGCGAGATGGGGATCAAAGCGGGGTACGCGATGAGCCAGGTGCCGATAAAATCGTTCACCTTCTTCTTGGTGAACAGCAACCGATGCGCGCTCTCGTGCATGAGGATCGCGAAGCGCGCGTGCATCGGTCCCATGAGGAGAAAGGCGACGATTGCCACCGCGATGCCCCAGTGCACGCCGCCGTAGGCGAGCAGCGCCGTCCAAAGCCAGACCATGACGATCGCTCGAGCGTTGCGCCAGTTCTCGATATGACGAAACGACGCCCGAAGTTCGGGGATCGCCATGCCATTGGCGAGCAGGCGGTCGGACGGCAGAACGTCGTTTAGTTCGTCCCGGCTGGGCACGAGGGCGATGCTCATATGAGAAGTATTACTCCGTTGGTCCCCGCCGGGGCGACTTCTTACCCGGCACTGGTTTTTCAAGCAAAAACCGCCGCGGCGATGTACCATCGAAAAATTCCCAGCACCGATACTACTTCGACCGCTGCGGCCACGAGCACGACGGCGACTCCCGATAAGGCGGTAGTCCTCGCGCTTGAAATTGGATGGACCGTGGCGTTGCTCTATGGGGTCCCCAGTCACCTTCGGACACCGCAGAATGCTCGCCGACCCGCAAACAACGCTTTGGCGCTCGCTCGACAACGCGAACGCCTGCCCACCGAGCACGAGTTGGTGCCCCACAAGCGTGTCGAACTGGAAAGGGCGCGACTCGTCAATCTTCTTAAACAGATGAAGGCGCTGAAAACGCCATTGTCGACTCCGCAGCCGAGCATCCCTCGAATCAGTGCCGAGAACGAGAAGGCTCGTCATAGTCTCCTTCAGGTCTTTCATTTCGGAATGCTCAGGTATCTCACCTCCCTGGGTCGTGAAGTGGGTTTGGCCTATGAACTTGGACGGAGTCTGCGTGACACGGCGAATCCGCCGACTCGTCGAGGCGAGGTGGACTTGAACACCGACACCGCTGCTGCCACGCCCGATGAGTTGGAGATGGCCATTTCGAAGCAGTTGAATCCGAGACGTTTGGCCAGGCTACAAGGCTGGTTGGCCACGCTGCAGTCGAGTCTGCCAGACAGCTCGGCGTCGATCGTGAGTGCCTCAATGGAACAGTGGAGTGAACTCGTCGGCGTACTTTTTCGTACCGATTCCCAACCTGAGCGTGAGTACGAACACGAATATGATGCCAAACGCCATGCTCGGTCATCGAAGCACGACATCGCCATTATGCACGACGCGCTTCTTTTTCAGGGTGACGCGTGGCTGAATCTTCTCATCGGGGCAAAGTCATCGACGGGATTGTTGACGCCCGAAAGTCAAGTGGCCGCGGGCGAGGCCGCACTCAGTCGAACGGTTCGGTTAATACGTCGCATCCTCGCCCATTACTGGTTCGCTCTGGTAATCGTGGTATTTGCATTGGCGGGAATCATTGTCTTTGCGCTGCGCGATCTCCATGGTGCGACGCAGTTCTGGACCCAGGTGGTCGCGGTGGCGGGGACCTTCGGTGTCACCGCCAAAGGAATCGCCAGTGGTGTCGTGACTCTCGGTAAGGAGATGGAATCACCGATTTATGCATCTGCGAAGATTGACGCCGCCGCGTGGTCAATCACCACTTTCCCCACCACCTTGACGCTGAGCAAGCGTGAATTGCATAGGCTTCGAAAGAGCACGGCCGATAAGTCGAGGGCCGTGATGTTGGCTCTTCAGAATTGACGCGAGAGCGCACGTTCTAGTGCTCAACCTCGCAGTCTCGGGAACTGGAACCGGGTGGTTCCGGTGGTGGTCGCGCTACATTGTCGAGTGAGAAATCAAGGAGCTGCCAATGCCACGCGATCCCTACGGTGACCTACCAATACTTCGATCCTTTGAACTACCATTCGCCTCGCCCCAGTTGAGCGGCCTAATGGGACTAGACGGTACTGACACGTCGCCTCAACTCTCGTGGCGAGGATTTCCGGGCGAGGCCAAGAGTTTTGCGGTGACCGTCTACGACCCGGACGCGCCCACCGCCTCGGGCTTCTGGCACTGGGCCGTCGCCGACCTGCCGGTGACCACGACGACTTTGGTGGCGGGTGCAGGTGAGGAGAGCGGCGCAGGCTTGCCGAGTGGAGCGGTCCAATTGGCCAACGACGCCGGACTGCACCGCTTCGTGGGCGCCGCGCCGCCGCGCGGACATGGTGTGCATCACTACTACGTCGCTGTTCACGCCCTGGGTGTCGAGAGCTTGGGGCTGCCCGCGAGCGCGACCCCCGCGTACCTAGGATTCAATCTCTTTAGCCAAGCCATAGCCAGGGCCGTGATTGTGGCGACGCACGAGCAGCGTTAGCTCGAATTGCCGACTCGGTCGAGTCGCGTTTCGTCGTCGGTGTAACGAAAGTACGCCCGCGTAACCGGTCCGAGCGAGTGCTCGCCTAGACCCGTCGGGACCTCGTCGTCGGCGAGGCGGCGCCCGACTTGGCGCCTGCGACAACCATCGCGACGACTCCTTCGACGAAGTCGCGGGTGAGTCCGAGGTGTCCGTGCATCAGACGGTGGTAGGCGGGGCCAAAGAGCATGTCGATAATAAGGTTGGCGTCGGAGTCGCTCGCGATCTCGCCTCGGCTTATGGCGTGGGCCACGATCTGTCGGTGTTGGGCTCGAACGACCTCGAGAAAGTTCTCGCGCCACGCAAATCCCATCTCGGGGTCGAGCTGCACCTCGGCAATGAGACTGGCGAGGGATCGACCCGTCGCGGTGCCGTCGACGGTCACCACCCAAGAGCTCAGGGCCTGACGCAGGTCGCCTTCGAGGGAACCCGTGTTGACGGCTGGTTGCGTGGAAAGAAATTCCTCGAGGAAGGAGTCGAGGGCCAGACTTCCCTTCGAAGGCCAGCGTCGATAAATGGTGGACTTGCCGACGCCCGCCTTGGCGGCGATGTCTTCAATCGTCATCTGGCGCAGTCCGCGCTCGGCGAGCAGCTCCGAAACCGCGCGAAGGACGGCGACTTTGGTTGGTTCGCTGCGTGAGCGCGTCCTCCGTGCGTCATCGGGGTCGACGTTCTTGATCACGTAAGCCACCTTACGAGGGGCTCGTGGAAATGGTTCAATCGCTGTTTCACCAACGCACCAGACTCTGAAGTCGGTCGCCTAATGCGTAGGCGGAGGATTCCAGTGAAGTTGCGCGACCCGCTCGGGGTTCACGTAACCGTGTTCGACGAACCAACGCGCTGACTCATAGAGGGCGAGAGCCGCGCTGCGCGAGTGGTAACCGAGTTCGGTGCGCGCGCGAGTGTCGTCAAAGGTCATGGTCGTGCTCGCCATCTGCGCGGCTTCGAGAGGAACGCGCGGCTCGCGGTGCAGGAGCGAACCTTCGAGGAACTGGGACGCGTAACCCGCCACGATGGGAAAATAGGAAGGAAACCTCCGCTGCGCGCTGGCGAGGCCGGTGACCTCGGCGAGTAGGGCGAGCAGTCGCGACATCGTGATGTTTTCGCCGCCGCAAATGTAGCTGCGACCCTGGCGGCCCTTTTCGAGGGCGAGCAGGTGGCCCGCGGCGAGGTCGTCCACGTGCGCCACGTTCATTGCGGTGTCGACGTACCCGGGGATTGCCCCGTTCAAGTAGTCGAGGACGACTTTGCCCGAGGGTGTGGGACGGTGGTCGTAAGGACCGTGGGGCATGGTGGGCAGTACCAGCACGACGGGCGCGCCCTCGGCCGCGAGTCGGAGGACCTCGTGCTCGGCGACGTACTTGGTCTGTTTGTAGTTGCCGTAGAGGTGGCTGAGATCGGCGACGTCGTCCTCGGTTGATGGCGTCCCAGATTTGGTGCGCCACAGCCCGAGGGTGGCCACCGTCGAGGTGTAGACGATTCGCTCGATGCCCGCTCTCGTCGCCTCGGCGACAACGTTGCGACTTCCCTGGACGTTCACTGCGTAGAACGAGGTCGGGTCCGTGGGCCAGAAGCCGAACTTCGCCGCCAGGTGAAAGCAGAAACGCGCGCCGTCAAAAGCCCCTTCGAGACTCGGGGCCTTCGTGATGTCGGCGTCGTGACGTTCGACGTCGAGCCCGTCGAGGTTGGCGCTCGAGGCGCCGGGTTCGAGCAGGGTGACCACTTTCGCGCCACGCGCGAGCAACGAACGCGTCACCGCCGAGCCGATGAAACCGGCAGCTCCCGTCACGACGACCCGGTCGCCGGCGCGTAGTTCGAAACTCATCGGGCCTCTCTGCTTGAACTCGACTTGGTCCGTGTTCGCTTGAAGGTCCCCTTGGCCATCGTGAGCCCGAAGTCCACCAGCCAGCCACTCGAGCGCTCCGCGTCAGTGAGCAGTTCGTCGAGCGCCCCGACGAACAAGTCGATCTCGGTTTCGCCCGCGATCAGTGGTGGAAGCAACTTGATGACGTTCACGTTGTCGGCCGCAACCTGGGTGAGTATGTGGTGGCGGTGAAAGAGTGGCACCACCAGCGTCTGGGAGAACATCGCGGTTCGCGTGGCCTCGACGACGCGATAGCGGCGCTTGGCCCGTCGCGCACTCGGTGCCCCGAACTCGATACCGATCATCTGTCCTTGACCGCGTACGTCGTGGATGAAGTCGTGTCGCTTGGAGAGCTCTCCGAGTTTGGATTTCCAAAGGTCACCCATCGAGGCCGCGTGGGCGACCACGCCTTCGTCATCGAATACCTGTAGGGTCGCCAGTCCCGCGACCATCGCCAGTTGGTTTCCCTTGAAGGTCGTCGAGTGCACCATGGCGCGCTCCATGGAGCTGTAGGTCCCGCGCAGGATCTTGTCGCTCGTGAGCATTGCCGCTACCGGCACGTAGCCACCCGAGAGGGCCTTAGAGACTGTGATGATGTCGGGGTGCAAGCCGTAGTGCTCGAATGCGTAGAACCGGCCGGTGCGACCGAGGCCCGTTTGGACCTCGTCGCAGATGAAGAGCGCACCCGCGGCGTGCACCGCCTCTTCGATCGCGCGCCATCGCTCACCTTCGAGTTCGTAGACTCCCTTGCCCTGGATGGGTTCGATGATGAGCGCCGCGACGTCGCCCGCCCGTCCTTGAAGTCCGCCGAACCGTTCAACGAAAGCGCACCCATGGTGAGCCCGTGATAGGCGTGTGAGAGGTAGAGGACTCGGTTGCGACCCGTGCTCGCGCGCGCGAACTTGATTGACGCTTCGACGGCTTCGGCACCAGAATTACAGAAGAACGCTCGCTCGATGTTCGCGGGACTTCGCTGGACCAACTGTTCGGCGAGCAGGCCCGGCAGGAGCGCACAATCGATCTGGACCATGTTGGGCAGGTCGGCGGCGATCGCCTGGCTGAGGGCGTCCTTGATCACGGGGTGACTTCGCCCGAGGGCAAAGACACCGAACCCGCTCAGCATGTCCAGGTAGCGGGTGCCGTCCTCGTCAATCAGGTAACAGCCCTCGCCGTGTTCGTAGAAGCGGTCGAAACCTAGAGTCTTGACGACCTTGGTCAACTGAGGATTCAGGTATTTCGCGTGAAGTTCGAAGTTCTCGCCGTGTCGCGAGGTGAGCAGTTTCTCTAGATCAAAAGACATGGTCCTCCAGGGCTTCTCACTCAATCTAGGTCTCGCGTCGAGTTCGCGGCACGGCGCCAGCAAGCAGAAAGTCCGGTTGGTCAGGGACCGTAGGCTTCAAGGGTGGTCGTCTTCCTCGCCCTCGTGGCCGCCTTCGCCAACGCGGTCGCCAGTATCTGTCAGCGTCTGGGCGTCGAGGACGCGCCCGCGCAGAGTGGTCCCTCCTTGAGTCTGGTACGACACATGATCCAGCGACCGATCTGGCTGGTGGGTTTTGCCGTGATGGCGGGCGGCTACGCGAGTCAAGCGGTCGCGCTCCACGTGGGTTCGCTCAACGTCGTCCAGCCACTCATGGTGAGCGAACTGGTCATTCTGGTGCTCGTGCTCTGGCTCTGGTATCGCACGCCCCTTCGCGGACGCGACCTCGTCGCGGCCACGGCGACCGGGTTGGGACTGGGACTTTTTCTCGCCTTCTCGTCGCCGCGCCTGGGTACGCGAGAACCCAGCGGCGCCACCTGGCTCGTGACCAGTGCCGTCGTCGTGGGCGTGGTGCTGACCTTTGTCGCGGTGGGTTCCAAAGGCTCTCCCTTGCGGCGAGCCTTGGCGCTGGGCGCGGGCGCGTCGGTGGGCTTCGCGTTGCTCGCGGCGATCACCAAGTCGATGACGGATCGTTTGGTCGCGGGTTGGGGACCACTCTTTAGCTCGTGGCAGCTCTACGCGCTCGCGGTGATCGGCCTCGGTTCGTTCCTCATCATGCAGGCCGCGTTTCAGGTGGGGCCCTTCGCCGCGTCACAATCGACACTCATTCTCGTGAATCCGTTCGTCTCGATCGCCGTGGGCAGTGTTCTCTACGGTGAGAGCTTGCGTGGTGGTGCCTGGTATCTCACGTTGGAAATCGCCTCGCTCCTCCTCATGGTGCTCGGCGCACTCGGACTGTCGTCGTCGCCCCTCGTCGCCCAGGTGCACGAGGAATCATCGTCAGACCAGCACCTCTTGGCGGGTCGCGGTCTCTACGCGCGCTGGCGCTTCGAGCGAAACAGCGAGCGCGCTCGATCGGGACCCCCAGGGTGAGCGACCGTTACGATGGGTCATGCGAAAGAGTGGCGGAGAGGTGACCTTCACGCCCCTCGATCGTCGGGTGCGCGTCGCCTTCATCGGACTAGGGCGCATCTACGACTTGAACCGACTCGCGTACGTGGGCAACGACGACGTCGATGTCGTCGCTCTCGTTGATCCAAGTGAGGCACGACGCCTCGAACGCTCGGCCGACTGGCCCGGGGTGGCGACGTTCTCATCAATTGACGAGCTAGGCGCGAGTGGCGTCGCGGTTGACGCCGCCGAGGTGCTCTTGCCCATTGCCCTACACGAACAAGGGGTCCTCGAGTGCTTCGCACAAGGGTGGCACGTCAACCTTCAAAAACCGCTCACCAGTGATTTGGCGAGCGCCGCTCGCATGGTGGACGCGGCGAAAGCACGTGGTCTCCAGTTGCGCGTGATGGAGAACTACTTGTTCTACGAGCCACTCGTGCGGCTCAAGCACGTCGTCGAGACCGGTGAATTAGGGCCCATCAGTGGCTATCACCTCAAGATGGTGGCGTCGGGTCGAGGTGGTTGGGAAGTGCCAGGCGACACCTACGAGTGGCAATTCGAACAGGCCCAACGGGGCCGGGGGATCCTGGTCTTTGACGACGGATGGCACAAGTTCTCGACGGCGCTCTGGCTGTTCGGGCCGGTTCGAGAGGTGCGAGCATGGATCGGATCAACCGAAGTGATACCCGATCTCGGGCTCGACGCACCCTCGACCATCGTGTGGGAACACGAGAACGGGATTCGTGGCGTGTGGGACATCACCCTCGCGGTCGACATGTACCTGCGTTCGGACTACTACACCAATGACGAGCGATGGGAGGTGACCGGCCAGCGAGGTTTTGCGCGCGTCAACCGCTGCACCAGTCTTGGTTTACAGCAGCCGAGTTTTGAGGTGTACCTCGACGGCGAGATGCGCTCGCACCACGCCCTCGACGACGACTGGGCGAGTAGTTTTCGCGACTCGGGTCGCCACTGGGTTACGTGGTTGCGCGAGGGGAAGGGTCCGCTCTGGTGGAGTGCTGACGAATCAATCGAGGTCTTGCGCGTAGCGCTCGCCGCCTACGAGAGCAGCGACCACGGCGGGGTCGGGGTTGATCCGAGGTCATTGACCGCTTGATTCGAGCGTCACGCTGCTTCAGGCATCGTGACGATCACGCTCGTCACCCATAGGTCGGCCTGTTCCACTCCTGATGAGTCAGGCGCTACGCGTAACTCAGCCCGTATTTCGCAGTCCCGTCGCGATACCGTTAATGGTCAGCAACAGCGCGCGCTGCATGAGTTCGTCGACGTCGGAGCCGCTCGCACGAAGTTCGCGTACCTGTTTGAGGACTTGGATCTGGGTCAATTGGAGCGGACGCAGGTATTGGTCGCGCGTGCGCAGAGTACCCGCGAGCAAGGGCTGAGACTCGAGCAGCATTGATTCATTCGTCACGGCGAGCAGTTCACGTGCCGTAAGTTCGTACTCCGCGTTGACTACCTCAAAGAGGTAGTGCAGTTCGTGGGGCACCAGACGACGGACGTATTCGTGGGCGATCTTCATATCGGTCTTTGCGAGGGTCATCTCGACGTTCGAGATGAACGAGGCGAAGAACGGCCACTCGTCGTTCATGCGCGTCAACGTGTCAGCGAGTCCCGCCTCGCGCGCCGCGCGTAACCCGCTGCCGACGCCGAACCAACCAGGCACGATCTGGCGAGACTGGGTCCAGCCAAAGACCCAAGGGATCGCCCGCAGCGAGTCGATGCCGTCGTCGGCCTTGGTGCGACGCGCGGGCCGGGAACCAATATGGAGGTTCGCGAGTTCGTCCACCGGCGTCGAGAGATTGAAGTAGCTCGGTAGGTTGGGGTCCTTGATGAGCGCGCGGTAGGCCGTCAGTGAGGAGTTGGCGACGATGTCCATGGCGTCGTCCCATTTCGGTAGCTGTTCGGGCGCGACCCAGGGATTGGAATGGAAGAGTACGCCCTCGAGCACGGCGGCGAGAAGTTCTTCGAGGTTCTCGCGCGCGAGCGAGGGCAGGAGGTATTTGTCTGAAATAACCTCACCCTGTTCGGTCAGTTTTATCGAGCCGTTCAAGACGCCGTAGGGCTGGGCGAGGATCGCGTCGTGGGTTGGTCCGCCCCCGCGACCAACGCTGCCCCCGCGACCGTGGAAGAGTCGCAGTCGGACGCCGAATCGCTGGGCGACGTCGCGCAGTTGGCGTTCGGCGTGGTGGATAGCCCACTGGGACGCGGCGATACCGGCGTCCTTATTCGAGTCCGAGTAGCCGAGCATGATCTCCTGGACGTCACCGCGTAGTGAGACCAGGCGTCGGTACGGGGCGAGGGAGAGGAGTTGCTCCACGATGTCGCCGGCGCGACGAAGTTCGTCGATGGTCTCAAAGAGCGGCACGAAGCCAAGGCGCGCCTGACCGCTCGTGAGATCAACGAGGCCCGCCTCGCGAGCGAGGATAACCGCGGCGAGTAGATCGTCGCCACCCTTCGTCATTGAGATGATGTAACTCTCACACGCCCGTTCGCCGAAATGGTTCAAGAGGCCTTTGATGGATTCGAAGGTCCGAAAGGTCAAGAGGTCTTGACCCTCGAGCGGCTTGGGCATCAGTCCGAGAGGTCGGGACGACGCCAGTTCGGTCGCGAGCAGATCGAAGCGCTCGCCGCGCGTGAGCGTGAGGTAGGGCTTGTCGTATTCGCCGAGTCGGTCGATGAGTGGGGCCAGCGCAGCGTGGTGCGCCTGGGCGTGTTCGCGTACGTCCAAGGTCGTGAGCGTGAGTCCGAAGGCGGCGACGGTGCGGATGGACTGCTCGAGGGTACCGTGAGCGATGTGTTCGGC
>JBEKWQ010000152.1:0-4458 GCA_049512875.1 Acidimicrobiales bacterium | reverse complement strand
GAACAGCTCACGAAGGACCGCGCCGAGTTCGCCCAGAAGGGTATCGCTCGTGGACGATCCTTGGTCGCGGCTCTCTACGACGTCGGCGTACTGTTAGTCGCCGAGAACCCATCCGCGTCGCTCAACAAGATCTCTGAAATCTATGATCGCATCGCGTTCGCCGGGGTTGGTAAGTACAACGAGTTCGACCGGCTTCGTGAAGCGGGCATTCGGTGGGCGGACGGCACCGGCTTCACGTATTCACGCGAAGACGTCGACGCGCGAGCACTCGCCAACTACTACGCCCAACACCTCGGTGACATGTTCACCGAGGGTCAAAAGCCCCTCGAGGTCGAGATTCTCGTCGCCCAACTCGGCAACAAGATCCGCCCGACGAAGCTCTACCGCGTTGCCTACGAGGGGACAATTTCGGACGAGTCTCGTTTCGCCGTCCTAGGTGGCGACGCCGAGACGATTCGTGGACGATTCGCCGCCACGGAAGAAGTGATCCATCCGCTTCGCGAAACGCTGAAGAACGCGGTGGACGCTCTCGCCGGACCCGAGCGCACCATCGCCACCTCAGAACTGGAAGTCGGCATCCTCGAGGATCGTGGTTCTCGCCGCACCTTCATGCGTCTCAATGATGATCAAGTGAGCGAGCTCCTTCGCTGAGCGATCAGCCAAGGTGAGACCATGCTGCGCAGAATCTACGGCATCGAGACCGAATACGGGATCACTTTCTCGCTTCGCGGCCAACGTCGCTTGAGCCCGGATGAGGTTTCGCGTTTCCTCTTTCGAAAGGTCGTGGCCTGGGGGAGGTCGAGCAACGTCTTTCTCGAGAACGGGAGTCGTTTGTATCTTGACGTGGGAAGTCACCCTGAGTACGCGACTGCCGAATGCGACACCTTGGTAGATGCCGTGGCCCAGGACAAGGCCGGAGAGTCAATCCTTCGCGAACTCGTCGATTACGCCCAAGGTCAACTGGCCGACGAAGGCATTCGCGGTGAGATCTTCCTGTTCAAAAACAACACCGACTCCACCGGCAACTCGTATGGATGCCATGAGAACTATTGCATCGACCGTATCGAGGACCTTTCACGACTCGAACAAGTCTTCATCCCGTATCTCATCAGCCGCCAAATCTTCACGGGCGCCGGCAAGGTAGTCACGAACGCCAAGGGCACCACGTATTCCATGAGCCAGCGGGCCGAACATATCTGGGAGGCGATCTCCTCGGCGACCACGCGCAGTCGTCCGATTATTAACACCCGCGACGAGCCGCACGCGGACCCCGAAAAATATCGCCGACTCCACGTCATCGTGGGTGACTCGAACATGAGTGAGTACGCGACCTACTTGAAACTCGGTACCGCGGCGGTTGTGCTCGCCATGATCGAAGACAAGAACACCGTGTTGCGCGATTTCAACATGGCGTCGCCAATCAACGCACTTCGCGACATCTCCTATGACCTATGGAGCAAGGAACCGGTTCGACTCTTGAGCGGACGTGACATGACGGCCCTGGAGATCCAAGAAGACCTCTGCGAGCGGGCCGAACTTTTCATTCGCAGTCGCGACGTGCCCAGTGATCAAGTGCACGCGGTGCGGCTGTGGCGTGAGGTGATCGAGCAGTACCGCAGTGATCCCATGGGTCTCAGTGACCGAGTGGACTGGATCGCCAAATTGCAGATCATCGAGCGCGAGCAAGAACGCAGTGGCGTAGAACTAAGCGATCCAAAGATTGCCCTGATCGACTTGCTCTATCACGATACTGACCTGCAACGCGGTCTCTACTACCGTCGCCAGGCGAAGGGACACTTCACGCGCATGGTGAGTGACGAGCAGATCAACGTCGCCTCTCACGTTCCCCCCGCGACCACGCGAGCGCACATGCGCGGTAACTTCATTAAGGCCGCGAAGGAGTGGCGTCGCGACTACACCGTTGATTGGGTTCACCTGAAGTTGAACGACGAAATGCAACGGACGGTATTGCTGAAGGATCCCTTTAAGAGCAATGACGAGCGATTCCAGAAGCTCTTGAGTTCGCTCGAGCGCCACGGTTAGTCCGACTAGCCTTACTACGTGCCTAATGACATTGCTGACGAACCCGTGAGCGACGCCGCCCCCGCTGACGCGCCCGACACGGGGTTCGAAAAGCCCCGCCGGAAACATTCGGGGCGTCGTGCGTTCATCGAGTGGGGCCTTATCGTCATCCTCGCCGTACTTGTTTCGCTGTTCATGCGCACCTTCGTTCTCCAGACGTACTTCATACCCTCAGCCTCGATGGAGCCGACGCTCCAGGTGGGCGACCGGATCATGGTCTCGAAATTGAGTCTCGATTTTGGATCGATCCACCGTGGGGACATCCTGGTGTTCAAGGCGCCGCCCGCCGAAGACTGCGGCACGCCCGTGCCCGACCTCGTCAAGCGCGTCATTGGCCTACCCGGTGACCACCTCACCTCCAAGGGCAACACCATCTACGTCAATGGCAAGCCGCTCAAGATCACCTGGACCCACTACGAACCGCTCGGCAAGGCGATTGGCAACGTGGTGGTACCCAAGAACCGGTACTTCATGATGGGCGACAACTATCCCGATTCCTGCGACAGCCGGTACTGGGGGACCGTGCCGCGCTCGGACATCGTCGGCCGTGCGTTCTTTCGAATCTGGCCACTCTCTCGGATCGGCTTCCTCTAGGGAAACGCAGAGTCGCCCCCCTACAATGGGGGCGTGTTCAGTTTGAGTCCCGTAAAGATCATGATCATCGTGGCGGTGGCCCTCGTGCTGCTCGGCCCGGACAAACTTCCCGACGTCGCCCACAAGCTGGGCTCGAGTTGGCGTGCGCTCAAGCGGCTCCAGGAGCGGGTCGAGACCGAAGTGCGTGAGGCGATCCCCGACCTGCCGAGCGCCAACGATATCGCGCGCATCGCGCGTAGCCCCGTGCACTTACTCAATCAACTCGCCGACCGAGTCGACCAGAAGGAAGAAACCGACGCCGCCAAGGCTAACGCCGACGCGGCCCCCGTTCCTACCAACGAACCGATCATCGTTCCCGACGTCGTTCCACCGCCCCTACCCAAACCACGTACTGATATCGTCCTGCCACCCGATCCCTCGCTGAACTAGGCAGAGCGTGTCCAAATTTCGTAAAGCCGCAACCGGCATGACGTTGGCCGAACACCTGGCCGAAGCACGTCAGCGATTCATGATCTGCGCGATCGCGGTCCTGGTCTTCGGCACGCTGGCCTTCGTCTTCTACAGCCATCTCCTGCACGTCCTGCAGCAGCCGTACTGTCACGCCGCACCCAAGCACTGTCAGTTCCTGGCCACGAACCCACTCGACGGTCTCACGCTTCGCATCAAGATCGCCTTCTTCGGTGGTTTCGTCGTCTCCTTGCCCATTCTGCTGTGGGAGACGTGGCGCTTCATCACGCCAGGTCTCAAGGCGCGCGAACGTCGCTACGCGCTGCCCTTCGTACTCTCGTCGCTCACGTTCTTCTGCGGTGGTGTCGTGCTGGCGTACTTCATCTTCCAGCGCGCCATTGCGTGGCTCGAGTCAATTGGGGGACACACGCTGATCTACGAGTACAACCCGAACCAGTACCTCAGTCTCTTCGTGTTGATGATGGTCATCTTCGGTTTGACGTTCGAGTTCCCGGTCGTACTGGTCGCCTTGGAGTTGGCGGGAATCGTCAGTCCGAGGACCCTGCTGCGCGGATGGCGCTACGCGCTGATCACGATCACGGTGTTCTCGGCGGTGATCACGCCCAGCAGCGACCCCTTCTCGATGCTCGCGCTCGCAATCCCGTTGGCGGTCTTCTACTTCATGGCCATAGGTGTAGGTAAGTTGCTGAAGAAGTGATCCCGACCGACTACCGAAACGCCTTCATCGACGCACTCGGCTTTGGCCTGGATCCCTTCCAAATCGAAGCCATCGACGCGGTGGACCGACACGTCAACGTGCTCGTAAGCGCCCCGACGGGATCGGGTAAGACGCTGATCGCGAACTACGCCATTGGTCGGATCCTCGAGCGCGCCGAGCGCGCCTTCTACACGACGCCCCTTAAGGCCCTCTCGAACCAGAAGTTCAAGGAGCTCTGCGAGCTCTACGGCGAGGACCGCGTGGGTCTGCTCACGGGGGACACCTCAGTGAATCGCGGCGCCGACGTGGTCGTAATGACGACCGAAGTCCTGCGAAACATGCTGCTGACCGAGTCCGACCAACTCATGACCCTTGGTTTGGTGATTCTCGACGAGGTCCACTACCTGCAGGATCCGTTTCGCGGTGGAGTGTGGGAAGAGGTTCTGATCTTGACGCCCTCGGCGGTGCGCTTCGTCGCCCTCTCCGCGACGATCGGGAACGCACGTTTCCTCGGTGACTGGTTCGAACAGGTCCGTGGTCCCACCAGTGTCGTGATCGAGCAGAACCGTCCGATCCAACTGCACAACCACCTCGCGATCGTGCGACGAGGTCAACCC
>JBEKWQ010000151.1:0-4931 GCA_049512875.1 Acidimicrobiales bacterium | reverse complement strand
GAATCGAACACGAGCGGCGTGCACCTCTTTGGCGCGACCCAACACGGACCCCGCCATCGTTGGATGACCCTGACGGGAGGCTCGATCGGTTACGGGCTTCCGGTCGCCCTGGGCGCCGCCGTAGCGAGGGCACGCCGAGGCCGGTCGCGATCGCACAGAGGTCCAACGCTGGATCGTCGAGGTCGAGCATGCGCTGGCTCGAAGATCCCTCGAGAGACGCCCCGACGCGCTGGCGTTCGAGATTGAGGATGGCGTAACTCCGATTGCTCAGCGCCACGACCGTGACGTCGAGCGATTCGCGGGCCATGGTCCACAGAGCCTGCGGTGTGTACATCATCGATCCGTCCGACTCTAGGCACAGGACTCGACTCTTGCTCGCCACGGCGGCGCCCAGGGCGACCGGAAGCCCGTAACCGACGGCGGCGCCCAGGGCGACCGGAAGCCCGTAACCGATCGAGCCTCCCGTCAGGGTCATCCAACGATGGCGGGGTCCGTGTTGGGTCGCGCCAAAGAGGTGCACGCCGCTCGTGTTCGATTCGTCGGCGACGATCAAGCCGTCGAACATCGTGGCTCCTACCGCCGCGGCGAAACTCTCGGTCGTCAGTGCCCCGGTGGGCGCACCCACCTGCTCACCCGTCACGGGTTCGGCCATCGACGCGTTAAGTTCCTTCACCAGTTCCAACAGGGCCGTCTTGGTGTCCGCGCCGGGCCGCGCGAGACCGATCACCTTTGCGTCGAGGTCGAGCAGGCGGCTCGCCACGTCGGGGTAGGCGAAGAAGCCCACCGGCTCGCTGGCGCCGATCAGGACGAGTGCCTCGACGTCCTTCAATTGGGCGATGGCGAATTCGCTCAGGTAGATCAATCGTTCGGGGACTGGCAAGCCGCCGCCCCGCTCGAGGATCGCCGGAAACGTCTCTACCAGAAGTCGGGCCCCGGTCGCCTGAGCGACGCGACGGGCGAGGGTGAGTTGCTCGGCGTCCAGGGCCGTGCCCCCGAGCAGGATCGCGGCGCGCTCACTGCGAAGTGCCCGCGTCGCCGCGGCGAGGTCCACTTCTTGAACGTCGTGCGGGCTCGGACGAATGGCCTTGGGCCAAGCTTCCGGCGCGTCGACGTCGCCCCAGGACACGTCGGCGGGCAAGATGAGGGTGGCCACTTGAGCGGGCGGACCGCACGCGGCCCCGAGGGCGTCGGCGGTGTCGCGCGCGACGTCGTTGGACGAGAGCACCCGTCGTTGCCAGCCCGCGAGGGCCGACGCGATCGCCCCGATGTCGCTCTGGAGCGGTGCGTCCAAGTGTGCGTGGTACGTGGCGTGATCGCCGACGATGTTGAGCAGAGGCACGTGCGCGCGTCGCGCGTTGTGCAAGTTGGCCCACCCGTTGGCGAGACCGGGTCCCAGGTGTAGCAGCGTGCAGGCCGGGCGCGATAGGACGCGCGCGTAACCATCGGCGGCACCCGTGGCGACGCCCTCGAAGAGACAAAGGATGGCGTTCATCGTGGGCGCGTCGTCGAGGCTCGCGACGAAATGCATTTCTGACGTGCCGGGGTTCGCGAAACAGGTGGTGACGTCGTTGGCGTCGAGCGTCGCGAGCAGGGCGTGGGCGCCGTTCAAGGAAGCGGTCGATCGTCGAGGAGGCGGTACGGGTTGAGAAGTTGCTCGGGGTCGAAGACCGCCTTGATCTTGCGCTGGATCGTGAGCAGCGTGGGATCGGTCAATGCGAGAAACGGCGCCTGTTTGTCGCGTCCGATGCCGTGTTCGCCCGAGATAAGTCCGCCGAGGTCGACGCCCAAGGAGAAGAGCTCGTGCAAGAACACGCGCCGTTTCTCCTCGTCGCTCAGAAACACCGAGAGGTGGACGTTGCCGTCGCCGACGTGCCCGCAGCCGGTGATGAAGGCTCCGTGACGTTCGGCGATCTCGCCCGCCTCGCTGAGGAAGGACGGCACGCTCGAACGCGGCACCACGATGTCGATGATCTCATTGGCACCACTGGCCTTGGCGACCCAAAAGGCTCGCTCACGGGCTGCGATCAACCGGATCGCGGCGCCGGGCGCCAGGACGTACACGTCGAGAGCCTCGGCCTTCTCAACGAGTTCGGCGAGCGCGGCGACGTCGAACTCGAGCTGTTCGCTCGATCGCGTTTCGAGCATGACGATCAGGTACGCCGCGGCTTCGGCGGCCACGTCCTTCGCGACACCTAGTTCGAGGGAGGCTTCGCTGGTGATCGCCGACATCGTGAGCACGTCGAGATACTCGAGAATCGATGGCTCCAGGCCCGAGGCCACGATGCTCGGAACGACTCGCGTCACGTTCTCGACGCTGCGGAATGGAATGAGGATCGTGACCGCGTGGGCCAACTGCGGAGAGAGTCGCAGCGTGATCTCGGTCACGAGCGCCAGCGTGCCTTCGCTGCCGACGATTAATTGGGTAAGGTCATAGCCCGACGAGGATTTCATCACCCTGGCCCCGGTTCTGACGACGGTGCCGTCAATCAGTACCAGTTCGAGGCCGAGCACGTGCTGGCGAGTCACGCCGTGTCGAACCGCCCGCATGCCGCCGGCGTTGGTATTGACGTTGCCGCCGAGTGACCCGGAGAGCTCTCCCGGATAGACCGGATAGCGAAGTCCACTCGCGGCGAGTTCCTCGTTCAACTCGAGAAGGGTGATGCCGGGCTGGACCACGGCGACGTGGTCGTCCACGTCGACTTCGAGGAGTTGATTCATTCGAGAAAAACTGATCACGATGCCACCGGGCACCGGGGTGGCCGCTCCGGAGAGTCCGGTGCCTGAACCTCGAGGGGTGAGGGGCAGGCCGTGCCGACTGGCGAGCTTGGCGATTTCACTCACCTGTTGGGTGTTCGAGGGACGTACGACGGCAAAGGGTTCGACGTGCGCGGCGTGCAGTGACTCGTCGTGCAGGTCATCCGGGTGATGGTGGCCGACGAAGGTGACGGCGTCAGCGTTGACGATCGCGAGGATCTCGCTACGGAGTGTTGGATTTTCCATTCGAGGGCAACGTTAGTTCTGGCTGTGCTTGTTCAAGTTCACGTCGAATGGCGGCGAGGCGGGCCTTGCGGGCTTCGCCCGTGAGGGGTGCGTTTCGTTGTTCGATTTCGACAATGACCTTTTGGATGGGAGCAAGAAAGCGCGACGGGGACCGGTCAGGGAAGCGGGGGTCGTTGCGTCCGCGGCTCCAGGTGATGAGTAACGAGTCTTCGGCCCGGCTGAGCGCGACGTAGGCCAGGCGTTGCTCTTCGGCAATCTCGTTCGGCGCGGTCGCGTTGTAGTTGGGTAACTGACCTTCGGCCCAGCCAATCGCCGCCACGCACTGGAATTCGAGGCCCTTCGCGCGGTGGATCGTCGAGAGGGCGACTGCGTCATGCTGGTCGTCGTCGAGGCGTCGCGTCCACGTCTCGGGCGTGGCGAGCAGGTCCGAGGCCGGCGAGTGTTCGGGACCTCGGCGTTCGTAGGGAATATCGTGCGCGTCGAGGTAACCGGCGATGAGTTCGAGTTGGGCGTTGGTACGCGCGAGAACCGCCATTGATCGCCACGGACAACCCGGTTGGTGCTTGGCCCCGAGCCACGCGGCCACGTGCTCGGCCTCTTCTTCGTCGGTGTTGTAGGCGCGGATCATTGGAACGTCGCCCTCGTCCTTGGCGGGTGTGATGCCTTGTGCGCCTTTTTCCAGCAAGGTGTTCGCGACGGCGATGATGTTGGCCGTTGAGCGATGGTTGCGGGTGAGGTCGAGTACGACCGTGTCGGGCCAGGTCCGCACGATCTCGACCATCAATTGTGGGTTCGCGCCGTTGAATCCGTAGATTGATTGATTCGGATCACCGACGCAGAAAAGATCGGGGTCGTCGCCGGCCATCGCACGCAACATCATGAACTGGAGAGGATTCATGTCCTGGGCCTCGTCGACGTAGATCGAGCGGTTCCGATGGCGAAACGACGCGAGCACGTTAGGTTCGTCACGCAAGAGCGCGATCGCTTCGCTTAACAACAGGTCGAAGTCGAGGACGCCGCGACTGTGGCAGAGACCGACGTACCGGTCCAGGACCTCGGCGAACTGCGACGGTGGCAGGGGAGAATCGCGACGGAGCTTTCTCGCGTTCTTCGCGTAGAGGGCGCCGTTGAAGCCTTGGCTGAGGGCCCAGCCGATCTCCTGCTCCAGGCGCGGGAGTTGCCAGTCGTCGAGTCGCACGTCGCCGCTCTCGCGCAATTGGGTGGCTAAGGCGATGACGAGTTTGCGACGGTTTGGCTCGAGCACCAACGCCTTGAGGCTGTGATCTTCGCGGTATTGGTTCACCAGGTTCAGGGCCGCACGGTGAAACGTCCCGGCCCGGATGTCGCGGATGTCGGCGCGCGCGAGACGACGACGCAGTTCGTCGCCCGCCTTTCGCGTGAAGGTCATGGCGAGCACTTGATCGGCTTCCACCTGTTTGTCGCTGATACGTCGTTGGATTCGAAGGGTGAGGACGTGGGTCTTTCCCGAGCCCGCGGTCGCGCGCACCAAGAGCCGACGCGCGGGGGACATCACGGCTTCACGCTGTTCGGGGGTGAGGCCGATGAGCATGTCCTCAGTGAAGGCCGCCGGGTCACTCATAGATATCCAGACGCTACCGGCACGACGTGACGTGACCCTGGTCGACGTGGTCATGTCAGTAACCTGAAGGGCATGCTGAGTGCCTACAGCGACGGGAAAGTATTCGGTGAACCCTTTGGTGAGGGTCCGTACCGCGTGGTCTGGCTGCACGGCTGGGCTCGTCAGGGACACGACTTCGCGTCGAGCGCGATCGGCCTCGCGGCCCTGGGCACGAGTTCGGTCGCCTTGGACCTGCCTGGTTTTGGTTCCTCACCTGCTCCAACGGTCGCCGGGGGGGCGAGGAGCTACGCACAGATGATCGTCCCGGTGCTTCGAGAGATCGCCGATGAGC
>JBEKWQ010000150.1:0-4526 GCA_049512875.1 Acidimicrobiales bacterium | reverse complement strand
TTCCACTTTGGTGGATTCTCCAATACCATCACCCAGATCCACACGTCGGCCGGATGGTCGACACTGGTCTTCGCTCTGCTCGCCGCAATAGTGATCGCCGCGCTCGGCAGCACCGTCGCGGCCGCCACGATTGTCCGCATCCGTCCCGCTGAAGTCTTGAGGAGTGAATGATGCTGAAGGTCGAGAACCTGGACAAGACGTTTCACACCGGCGCGGGCGATGTCCACGCTGTGCAAAATGTCTCCTTCGAAGCGAAGGGCGGGGAACTAGTCGCGATCCTGGGCGCGAGTGGAAGCGGCAAGTCGACGCTGCTCTCGTTACTCGGTCTTCTTGACGCCCCTGACCGCGGGAGCATTGACATCGACGGCACGCAACTCGCCAACCTCGACTCGGCCGGACGAACGCAATACCGTTCGCGCCAAGTGGGCTTCGTCTTTCAGCAGTTCAATCTCATCCCCAACCTCAACGCCCGAGAGAACATCAAACTTGCGCTGGAGTTCGCGCACTGGCCCAAGGCCGATCGCAACCGTCGGGCGAACGAACTGTTGGAGATCGTCGGTCTTGACGAAAGCAAGGCGGAACGTCGTCCTGCGAAGTTATCCGGCGGCGAGCAGCAGCGCGTCGCTATTGCCCGCGCCTTCGCCGCCCAACCGCAACTCATCCTCGCCGACGAGCCCACCGGGAGCCTTGACAAGGCCACCGGCCAGAAGATCGTCGAACTTTTGCGTGAGGTCGCGACGACCCAGAAGGCAACCGTGCTGGTGGTCACCCACGATGAGAAGATCGCCAAGAAGGCCGACCGCCGTTTTGAGATCGAAGACGGAGTCCTCAAAGAAATCCGCTAGAAGAGTGGTCAACGAAACCGTGGAGTAACCTCGGTTCTTCTATGGCTCTCTCAATCGGCATTGTCGGACTACCAAATGTCGGTAAATCAACGCTTTTCAATGCACTGACCAACAACAACGTCCTCGCGGCGAACTATCCCTTCGCGACCATCGAACCCAACGTAGGCGTCGTCGCCGTTCCCGACGACCGCTTGGAGAAACTGGCCAAGGTTTTCGATTCCGAACGGATCCTGCCCGCAAGCGTGACCTTCGTCGACATCGCGGGCATCGTGCGCGGGGCCTCTGAAGGCGAGGGTCTCGGTAACCAGTTCCTCGCCGCGATCCGCGAGTCAAACGCCATCTGCGAGGTCGTGCGCGTCTTTCACGATGACGACGTCATTCACGTCGAAGGCGTCATCGACCCCGCGAGTGACGTGGCGACCATCGAGACCGAACTCATCCTCGCCGACCTACAGACTCTCGACAAGGCCATGGCGCGACTCGAGCGCGAAGCCAAGCGAGGCGGCGACGCCGCCACCAGACTCGCCGAATTGAAGAAAGCCCACGCCGCCCTCAACGAAGGACGTGTGATCTCCAAACTTGGCAAGGAAGTCGACCACGAGGCGCTCGCAGACCTTCACCTCTTGACGGACAAACCGTTCATCTACGTTTTCAACGTGGATGAGTCGACGCTGAGTGACGAGGTACGTCGAGCCGAGCTCGAAGCTTCGGTAGCACCCGCGCCGTGCGTGATCCTGTGCGCCAAGGTCGAAGCTGAGCTCGAGGACTTGGATCCCGCGGACGCGCTGGAACTGCTCCAGTCTTTTGGTCAAAAGGAGTCGGGATTGTCCTTGCTCTCACGAGTCGGCTTCGCGACCCTCGGTCTGCAGACCTTTCTCACCGCCGGACCCAAGGAGACCAGGGCCTGGACCATCCACCGCGGCGCGACCGCCCCCGAAGCCGCGGGCGAGATCCACACCGATTTTCAAAAGCACTTCATCAAGGCCGAGGTCGTGTCCTTCGATGACCTGATGGCGGCGGGTTCCATGGTCGCGGTAAGGGCGGCGGGTAAGGCGCGCGTCGAGGGCAAGGATTACGTCATGCGTGACGGCGACGTCGTGGAGTTCCGCGTCGGCGTCTGATTGGTAACATGCGCGTAGGCGGACGCGGCAGAGGCCGACGCCTGAAGACCACTAGACCACTAGGAGCATCATGACCTCTGCCACCTTCGACTTCAAAGTTGCTGACCTCTCCCTCGCCGACTTCGGCCGCGCGGAGATCACCCTCGCCGAGCACGAGATGCCCGGTCTCATGGCGATGCGCTCTGAGTTCGGCACGACCAAGCCCCTGAAGGGGGCGCGCATCGCCGGTTCGCTGCACATGACCATCCAAACGGCCGTCCTCATCGAGACGCTCGTCCAGCTCGGCGCGGACGTGCGCTGGGTGAGTTGCAACATCTTCTCGACCCAGGACCACGCCGCCGCCGCGGTCGTCGTCGGCGCCGGCACCCCCGACCAACCCGCCGGTGTCCCGGTGTTCGCCTGGAAGGGTGAGACACTCGAGGAGTACTGGTGGTGCACCGAGCAACTGTTGCGGTGGCCCGGATTCGCCGGACCCACGATGATCCTCGACGACGGCGGCGACGCGACGTTGCTCGTGCACAAGGGACTCGAGTTCGAACGCGCGGGATTCGTCCCGGCGCCCGAAAGCGCGGACTCCGAAGAGTACCGCGTGATCCTCGCGCTGTTGGACAAGATCATCGCCAGCGGCGAGCGGATCTTCGAGCCCATGGCCAAGGGCATCATCGGGGTCTCGGAGGAGACCACGACCGGCGTGCACCGTCTCTACGAGATGGAGCGCGACGGCGTCCTGCTCTTTCCGGCGATCAACGTAAACGACGCCGTGACCAAATCCAAGTTCGACAACAAGTACGGCTGCCGTCACTCGCTCATCGACGGGATCAATCGTGCGACTGACACGCTCATCGGGGGCAAGGTCGCCATCGTCTGCGGGTACGGCGACGTCGGCAAAGGTTCGGCCGAGTCGCTGCGCGGCCAGGGTGCACGCGTGATCATCACCGAGATCGACCCGATCTGCGCCCTGCAGGCCGCCATGGACGGATTCCAGGTCACGACGCTCGAGGACGCCCTCCCGTACGCGGACATCATCATCACCGCCACGGGGAACAAGGACATCGTTACCGTGGCGCACATGCAGATGATGAAGCATCAAGCGATCCTGGGTAACATCGGTCACTTCGACAACGAGATCGACATCGCCGGACTGTCGGCGCTGCCCGGCGTGAGGCGCGAGAACATCAAGCCGCAGGTGGACAAGTGGATCCTGCCCAACGGGCGAGCGATCATCGTGCTCTCCGAGGGCCGCCTGCTCAACCTCGGCAACGCCACGGGACACCCGAGTTTCGTGATGAGCAATTCGTTCACCAACCAGACCATGGCCCAAATGGAGCTCTTCGCCAATACCGAAAACTACGAAAAGAAGGTCTACGTCCTTCCCAAGCACCTTGACGAAAAGGTGGCGCGTCTGCACCTGAGCGCCCTCGGCGTGAAACTCACCCAGTTGTCCAAGCAACAGGCTGATTACATCGGCGTCTCGGTCGACGGCCCCTACAAGCCGGATTCCTACCGCTACTAGAGGACAGTCGCCGCCTCGAGTGCGAGGGACTTCTTTGACGTGATGAAATGAGTACCGGGCGAGATTGCGCGTCGAAAGGATCGTCATGTCGAACGGATCACGGGAAACGGTGCTCGACGCGATTGGTGCCACGCCACTCATCGAAGTAGAAGGGCTCTGGCTGAAGCTCGAGTACCTCAATCCCTCGGGCTCGATCAAGGCCCGTATGGCGCGCTACATCATCGAACGCGCGGAGCGAGAAGGATTGCTTCGCCCCGGCGACACGATCGTCGAAGCCTCGAGTGGCAACACGGGTAACGCCATGAGCATGGTCGCGGCCGTAAAGGGCTACAAGATGATCGTGGTGATGCCCGTGGGCATGAGTCCCGAACGCGCGGCCATCTCGAGCGCTTTTGGGGCCGAACTTATCAACGTCGGCAACTTCCACGTCAACGAGGCCCTCGCCCTCGCCGACGACCTCGGAAGACGGCCGGGACATTTCGCGCCCCACCAGTTCGAATCGGAATGGAACATCGAGGAGAATCGCACCTGGCTCGGGCCAGAGATCCTCGACCAACTACCCGAAGGTCGCACCCCTGACGCCTTCGTCATGGGCGTGGGCACCGGCGGTACGTTAATCGGCGTCGGCCAGGCTTTTCGTGCGAGTAACCCCGACGTGCTGGTCGTGGCGCTCGAGCCGAGTGAATCGTGCACGATCCAGTGCGGTGACACGGGACTTCACAAGATCGAGGGAATCGCTGACGGGTTCGTGCCCGCGATCTACCAGCGCAACCGTGAGATGGTTGATCGCGTGGTCGCGGTGCACAGTGACGACGCAATCGCCGAGATGCGCCATCTCGCTCGTCATCACGGCTTGCTGGTGGGACCGAGTTCGGGAGCCAACATCGTCGCCGCTCGTCGTCTCGTCGCCGAGGACCCTTCGCTCAAGACGGTCGTGACCATTTGTTGTGACGAGGGCGAGAAGTACCTCAGCGAATACTTCATCCCCGAGGTGCACGCCTTCGACGCGGCCACCGTCGCCGAATCCCTTCGCTAGGCGAAGGCCCC
>JBEKWQ010000149.1:0-4550 GCA_049512875.1 Acidimicrobiales bacterium | reverse complement strand
GCGGGCAGGTCGAGACGCTGGAGCGAGTCGACGGTCTTGGCGGAGTGGTCCACGATGTCAAGCAGGCGCTTGTGCACCCTCATCTCGAAGTGCTCGCGGCTGTCCTTGTGCTTGTGCGGTCCGCGAACCACCGTGTAACGGTGCTTCTCGGTGGGCAGCGGCACGGGACCCTGGACGCGGGCGTTGGTCCGTTCGACCGTCTGGACGATCTTCGCCGTGGACTGGTCTAGGACCCCGTGGTCGAAGGCCTTAAGGCGGATTCGGATCATCTGACGGTTATCGGCCATGACGACTACTTCAGGATCTTTACGACGCGGCCCGAACCAACGGTACGGCCACCCTCACGGATCGAGAAGGTGAGACCTTCCTCCATCGCGATGGGCTTACCCAGGGTCACGGTCATCTCGGTGTTGTCACCCGGCATGACCATCTCGGTGCCCGCGGGCAACTCGATGGTGCCCGTGACGTCGGTGGTGCGGAAGTAGAACTGAGGACGGTAGTTCGCGAAGAACGGCTTGTGACGACCACCCTCATCCTTGGTCAACACGTAGACCGAGGCCTCAAAGACCGTGTGAGGGGTGATCGAACCGGGCTTGCACAGCACTTGACCACGCTCGACGTCTTCCTTCTTCGTACCGCGCAACAGTGCGCCCAGGTTGTCGCCCGCGCGGCCCTCGTCGAGGAGCTTGCGGAACATCTCGATGCCGGTGACGGTCGTCTTGGTCGTGTCACGAAGACCCACGATCTCGACTTCGTCGCCGACCTTCACGACACCTTGTTCGACCTTGCCGGTCACCACGGTGCCGCGCCCGGTGATGGACATGACGTCCTCGATGGACATCAGGAACGGCTTCTCGGTCGAACGCACGGGCTCGGGGATGTAGCTGTCGACAGCGTCCATGAGCTCGACGATCTTGTCGCCCCACTCCTTGTCGCCCTCGAGGGCCTTCAGGGCCGAGACGCGCACGATCGGGATGTCGTCGCCGGGGAAGTCGTAACTGGTGAGCAGTTCGCGTACTTCCATCTCGACGAGCTCGAGCAGTTCCTCGTCGTCGACCATGTCGACCTTGTTGAGGGCCACGACGATGTAGGGCACACCCACCTGGCGCGCGAGCAGCACGTGCTCGCGGGTCTGGGGCATGGGACCGTCGGTGGCGGACACGACCAGGATCGCGCCGTCGACCTGGGCGGCGCCAGTGATCATGTTCTTTACGTAGTCGGCGTGACCAGGCATGTCGACGTGGGCGTAGTGACGGTTCGCCGTCTCGTACTCCACGTGGGCGATCGAGATGGTGATGCCGCGCTGGCGCTCTTCAGGGGCCTTGTCGATCTGGTCGAAGGGCGTGAAGGCGGTGCCAGGGATGCGTTCTGAGAGGACCTTGGTGATCGCCGCGGTAAGAGTGGTCTTGCCGTGGTCGATGTGACCCATGGTGCCGATGTTGACGTGAGGCTTAGTGCGCTCGAACTTCTGCTTTGCCATTGTCGGGGACTTACTTTCTGTCTCGTGACAGGTTCGATGTGAACCGGTCTGGTTTGTTTCGGCCCTCCCCGACCACGGTTTGGACCTTGTTGGTGCCGGTTTCCCGGCTTCTTACGCGCCCGTTGCCTTGGCCACGATCTCCTTGGAGATCGCCTCGGGAACTTCTGCGTACGAATGGAACTGCATGGTGTACGTCGCGCGCCCTTGAGTGCGAGAACGCAGGTCAGTAGCGTAGCCGAACATGTCAGCCAACGGCACAAGTGCCCTAATTGCTTGACTATTACCCTTCTGCTCCATGCCCTCGACACGTCCGCGACGCGCTGAGAGGTCACCGATGACGTCACCCATGTAGTCCTCGGGGGTCACCACCTCAACGGCCATTACGGGCTCGAGCAAGACGGGACTGGCGAGGCGCGCGGCCTTCTTCACCGCGATCGAACCCGCGATCTTGAACGCCATTTCCGAGGAGTCGACGTCGTGGTAACTACCGTAGGTGAGCCTCACGCGAACGTCCACAACCGGATATCCCGCGAGCACGCCCGAGGTCAACGCCTCGGTGATGCCCTGGTTGACCGGGTTGATGTACTCCTTGGGAATCACGCCGCCGGTGATCTCGTCGACGAACTCATAACCGCCGCCGGGGCCCGTGGGTTCCAGGGTGATCACGACGTGGCCGTACTGACCCTTACCACCGGTCTGGCGCACGTACTTCTCTTCGACCTTCTCGACCTTCTTGCGAACGGTCTCGCGGTAGGCCACCTGGGGCTTGCCGACGTTGGCGTCCACGCTGAACTCGCGCAGCATGCGGTCCACGAGCACCTCGAGGTGCAACTCGCCCATACCCGAGATGACGGTCTGGCCGGTCTCTTCGTCGGTGCGCACCCGAAACGTCGGGTCCTCTTCGGACAATGCGTAGAGGGCCTTGCTCAACTTCTCCTGGTCCGCCTTGGTCTTTGGCTCGACCGCGACGTGGATGACGGGCTCGGGGAAGGTGAGGGTCTCGAGTTGGATCGGCTGATCGACCGCCGAGAGCGTGTCACCGGTCGTGACCTGCTTGAGGCCCACCGCGGCGACGATGTCACCGGTGCGGATGGTGTCGAGGTCCTCGCGGTTGTTCGCGTGCATCAACAAGAGGCGTCCGAGACGCTCCTTTTTCATGCCCTTGGTCGTGTTCACCACCGTGTCACCCTTTTCCAGGGTGCCCGAATAGACGCGCAGGTACGTCAACTTGCCGACGTAGGGGTCGGTCATGATCTTGAAGGCCAGCGCCGAGAACGGCTCGTCGTCACTGGGCTTGCGCTCGATGACGTCTTCCTTGCCCGGCTTGGTGCCCTGGGTGGGGGGAAGGTCGACGGGCGAGGGCAGATAGTCCACGACCGCGTCGAGCATGGGCTGGACGCCTTTGTTCTTGAAGGCACTCCCGTTCAGGATCGGCACGCAATGGTTCTCCAAGGTGCCGCGGCGAAGGGCCGCGTGGAAGTCCTCCGAGGTGGGTACCTCGTCGCCGAGCACTTTTTCCATCAACGCGTCGTCAAAGCGCGTCAAGACGTCGAGCAACTTGGCGTGGTACTCCTCGGCCTGGGCCTGGTACTCGGCGGGGACCGGGATCACCTCGAGCTGCTCGCCCTTGTCGTCGTGGTAGATCGTCGCGTTCATGGCGACCACGTCAATGATGCCCTTGTAGTCGCCTTCGGCGCCGATGGGTAGTTGGATCACGGCCGCCGTGCAGTCGAGGCGGTCCTCGATCATCTCCACGCAGCGAAAGAAGTCCGCACCGATGCGGTCCATCTTGTTGACGAAGCAGATGCGCGGTACGTGATACTTGTTCGCCTGGCGCCAGACCGTCTCGGTCTGTGGTTCGACGCCCGCCACCGCGTCGAACACGGCGACCGCGCCGTCGAGCACGCGCAGCGAGCGCTCCACCTCGACGGTGAAATCGACGTGACCCGGGGTGTCGATGATGTTGATGCGGTTGCCCTTCCAATAACAGGTGGTCGCGGCCGAGGTGATCGTGATGCCACGTTCCTGCTCTTGGACCATCCAGTCCATCGTGGCGGCACCTTCGTGCACCTCACCGATCTTGTAGTTCTTTCCCGTGTAGAACAGGATGCGTTCGGTCGTGGTGGTCTTGCCGGCGTCGATGTGCGCCATGATGCCAATGTTGCGAACCTTGTCGAGGGGGTATTCGCGTGCGGTCATTTCTAAACTTTCTTTGATTACCAGCGGTAGTGCGCGAAGGCTTTGTTGGACTCGGCCATCTTGGCCATGTCCTCGCGCCGCTTGACGGCGGCGCCGACGCCATTGCTGGCGTCGATTATCTCATTGGCCAGACGCTCGGCCATTGTCTTCTCGCGGCGCTTCTTGGCGAAGTCGGTGAGCCAACGGATCGCGAGGGTCGTCGCGCGACGGGGGCGAACTTCCATGGGGACCTGGTAGGTGGTGCCACCCACGCGGCGACTCTTGACTTCGAGTTCGGGACGCACGTTCTCCAGGGCACGCTTCAAGGTGGCGACCGGGTCGCTGCTCGTCTTCTGCTCGACGAGTTCAAGGGCGGTGTAGACAATGCGTTCGGCGATGGTGCGCTTGCCGCGCTCGAGGATCTTGTTGGTCAACTGGGTGACCAGGACCGACTTGTAGATCGGGTCGGTAGGTACTTCACGACGGACGGCGGGTCCTTTGCGAGGCATTAGCTTTCCTTCTTCGCGCCGTAACGGCTTCGGGCTTGTTTGCGGTCGCGCACGCCCGAGGTGTCCAGGGCGCCGCGGATGATCTTGTAACGGACACCAGGAAGGTCCTTCACACGACCGCCTCGAACGAGGACGATCGAGTGCTCCTGGAGGTTGTGGCCGACCCCGGGGATGTACGCCGTGATCTCCACGCCCGAGGTGAGGCGAACACGCGCCACCTTGCGAAGCGCGGAGTTCGGCTTCTTGGGCGTAACCGTGTGGACGCGCGTGCACACACCACGACGCTGCGGGGCCCCCTTCAGGGCCGGCGTCTTGGTCTTGGATACTTTGTCCTGTCGGCCCTTTCGGACCAACTGTGCGATTGTGGGCACGCGGAACCTCTT
>JBEKWQ010000148.1:0-4571 GCA_049512875.1 Acidimicrobiales bacterium | reverse complement strand
CTGAAGGTCCCCCACGGCGAGTCCGGCAAGGTCATCGACGTCAAGGTCTACAGCCGCGACGAGGACCACGAGATGCAGCCCGGCGTCAATCAGTTGGTCAAGGTCTACGTCGCCCAGAAGCGCAAGATCTCCGAGGGCGACAAGCTCGCGGGACGTCACGGCAACAAGGGCGTCATCTCCAAGATCCTGCCCGAAGAGGACATGCCCTTCTTGGCCGACGGTACGCCCGTCGACATCATCTTGAGCCCCCTCGGCGTGCCGAGCCGCATGAACGTGGGCCAGGTACTCGAAAGTCACCTCGGCTACGCCGCGCGTTACGGCTGGGAAGGCATCACGGTCAACCCCAGCGTGGGCACGTCCGGTCACCTCGACCAGCAGGACGTCGCCTCGCGACCGTACCGCAAGACGCGTCCGCGCACCGAGCCCGCGGTCTACGTCGCCACGCCCTCCTTTGACGGTGCTCACTGGGACGAGACCGAGCGCGCCAAGGACAAGCCGACGATCCAGCACACCTTCGCGACCCTCAACGTCGACGGGGCGAACGGCAAGCGACTGCTCGCCGGCGACAACGACGGCAAGGTGACCCTGTACAACGGTCGCACCGGCGAGGCCTACGACAACCCGATCTCGGTGGGGTTCGCCTACATCTTGAAGTTGGCGCACATGGTCGACGACAAGATCCACGCCCGTTCGACCGGCCCGTACTCGATGATCACCGCCCAGCCGCTCGGCGGCAAGGCGCAGTTCGGTGGTCAGCGCTTCGGTGAGATGGAAGTCTGGGCCCTCGAGGCCTACGGCGCCGCCTACGCGCTCCAGGAACTGTTGACGGTCAAGTCCGACGACATGAAGGGTCGCGAACGCGCCTACGAGGCCATCGTCAAGGGTCAGAACCTGCCCGAGCCGGGTATTCCCGAATCGTTCAAGGTTCTCATCAAGGAAATGCAATCACTCTGTTTGAACGTGGAAGTGCGCGACAAGGTCGGCGCCCACGTGGACCTCGCGGACACGGAAGAGGACTTCTTCTCGGTCACGCGCGAACTGGGCATCGACATCAGTCGACCCGAACGCGGCAGTGACGAAGAGGACGCCCGACGCGCCGCCGAAAGGAAGTTGTCATGAGCCCGCTCGACGTCAATCAGTTCGATGAGCTGAGCATTGGCCTCGCCACTGCCCAGAACATCCGTAGCTGGTCTTCGGGAGAAGTGAAGAAGCCCGAGACGATCAACTACCGTACCTTGCGTCCCGAGAAGGACGGACTGTTCTGCGAGAAGATCTTTGGGCCACAAAAGGCCTGGGAGTGCGCGTGCGGCAAGTACAAGCGCGTGCGATTCAAGGGCATCGTCTGTGAGCGCTGTGGCGTCGAGGTCACCAGTGACAAGGTCCGTCGCGACCGCATGGGCCACATCGCCCTGTCGGCGCCGGTGGTGCACATCTGGTACCTGCGCGGCACTCGTTCGTGGTTGGCCTACTTGCTCATGGGCACCGCGCCCAAGGAGGAGCTAAAGGCCAAGCAGTTGGAGAAAGTCATCTACTTCGCCGCCCACATGGTCACCTTCGTGGACGTCGACAAGCGTCACGGGGACCTGGGCGACCTGCGCGTCGCCCTGGCCGAAGAGCAAGTCGAGATCGGCGAGCGCGAGGTGAAGGCGCTCGAGAACAAGCTCAAGGAGATCGAGGCCCGGGCCGTCAAGCTCGAGGCCGACGGGGCCAAGGAGTCCGAGCTTCGCGCGCTCCAGCGCGGCACCGAGAAGGAACTCGACGGCGTGCGTTCGCGCTTCGCCGAAGAGCGCGACCTCGCCAAGCAGGCCTTTGACACCTTCGAAGGCCTGCACTCGCGTCAGATCATCGAAGACGAGGTGCTCTACCGCGAGATGGAGTTCCGCTACGGCGACTACTTCGAAGGCGGCATGGGCGCGGACGCGATTCTGCAACTGATCGATCGCATGGACCTGGACGAGGAAGAGCGCATGATGCGCGAGATGATCGACGCGAAGGACGGCCGCAAGCCGCTCAGCGCGCAACGTCACGCGAAGTTCTTGAAGCGCCTGGCGATCGTGCAGTCCTTTAACCGTCGTGACGATCAGGGTCGTCGTCTGAACGACCCGCGCGCCATGATCCTTGAGGCCGTTCCGGTCATTCCCCCCGACCTTCGTCCGATGGTCCAGCTCGACGGTGGACGTTTCGCCACGAGTGACCTCAACGACCTCTACCGACGCGTGATCAACCGCAACAACCGCTTGAAGCGTCTGCTCGACCTCGGGGCACCGGACATCATTGTCAACAACGAGAAGCGCATGCTCCAAGAGGCCGTGGACGCGCTGTTCGACAACGGTCGTCGTGGACGTCCGGTCGCCGGTCAGAGCGGTCGACCCCTCAAGAGTCTTTCGGACATGTTGAAGGGTAAGCAGGGCCGATTCCGTCAGAACCTCCTCGGCAAGCGCGTGGACTACTCGGGCCGTTCGGTCATCGTGGTGGGACCCCAGCTCAAGCTTCACCAGTGTGGACTGCCCAAGATGATGGCCCTCGAGCTCTTCAAGCCCTTCGTCATGAAGAGGCTCATCGAGACCCAGATGGCCCAGAACATCAAGAGCGCCAAGCGCATGGTCGAGCGTCGCAAGGCGATCGTCTGGGACGTGCTCGAAGAGGTCATTCGCGAGCACCCCGTCCTGCTCAACCGCGCGCCTACCCTGCACCGTCTGGGTATCCAGGCCTTCGAACCAGTGCTCGTCGACGGCAAGGCCATCCAGATCCACCCGCTGGTCTGCAAGGCCTTCAACGCCGACTTCGACGGTGACCAGATGGCCGTGCACGTGCCGCTGTCGGCCGAGGCCCAGGCCGAGGCGCGCATCTTGATGCTCTCGACCAACAACATCTTCACGCCCGCCACGGGTCGCCCGATCACCGAGCCCGCCCAAGACATGGTCTTTGGTGCGTACTACCTGACCCTGCCCGCCGACGAGCAGGTGGAACACCCCTTCGTGTTCCGCCACGTCTACGAGATCGAGAACGCGCTCGAGGACAAGTCCATTGGTCTTCGTACGCCCATCGAGATCCGACCACTCGACGGTTCGTCGCTCGACGCCCGCCTCGAGGCTTCGGGCATCGAGGTCAAGGGTGCGAGTCGTTCGCTGCGCACGACACCGGGTCGCGTGTTCTTTAACGAAGCGCTGCCCTTCGGGTTCCGCTACGTGAATGAGCTGATCGGCAAGAACGCCCTGCCCATCGGGGTCATCGTCGAGGAGATCTCCGGAGGCTTCAGCCGCCAAGAGGTCGCCGAGTCGCTCGACGCGATCAAGTCGTTGGGCTTTCGCTACGCCACCAAGTCGGGCCTGACGATCTCGATCGACGACGTCGTCACGACGTCAGAGAAGGCGGAGATCCTCAACAAGTACGAGGAGCAGGCCGCCAAGGTCGAGACCAACTACCGGCGAGGCGTCATCGTCGACGACGAGCGTCGCCAGCAGGAGATCGAGATCTGGACCAACGCGAACAAGGAGGTCGGTGACGCCACCGACCGTGCCATGAACGCCCTTGCCAACAATCCGATTCGCATGATGGTCGACTCGGGCGCTCGAGGCAATAGTCAGCAGATCCGTCAGATCGCCGCGATGAAGGGCCTCGTGTCCAACCCGCGTGGTGAGATGATCCCTCGCCCGATCAAGTCCTCGTTCCGCGAGGGCCTGTCGGTGCTCGAGTACTTCATCTCGACCCACGGCACCCGCAAGGGACTCGGCGACACCGCGCTTCGCACGGCGGACTCGGGTTACCTGACCCGTCGACTCGTCGACGTGGCCCAGGAACTGATCGTCAAGGAGTTCGACTGCGGTACCCAGCGTGGTATGTGGATCGAGCACGTCGCCGCTGACACCCGCGCCGTTCGCGCTCACCTGGAGACCAAGTTGTGGGGACGCGTGGTCTCTGAGGACGTGACGATGTCGGACGGCTCGACGATTCCGGCGGGCACGATGCTGCTCCAAGACGACGTCGACCGACTGCGCGACGACGCCGCGGTCACTCGCGTGCGCGTTCGCACGACGCTCACCTGTGACGCCATCCAGGGCGTGTGCGCCGCGTGTTACGGACTCTCGCTCGCCACTCACCAGCTCGTTGAGCTCGGAGAGGCGGTCGGCGTGATCGCCGCCCAGTCCATTGGCGAGCCGGGAACCCAGCTCACCATGCGTACCTTCCACTCCGGTGGCGTGACCGAGAGCGACATCACCCACGGCCTGCCGCGCGTGGTCGAGCTCTTCGAGGCGCGTACCCCCAAGGGCGCCGCCAAGGTCGCCGAACACTCGGGCGTGGTGCGCGTCGAACTGGTCGGCCGTGAGCGCAAGGTCACCGTCGTGAGCAACGAGGGCGAGGTCCAGGAGGAGTCGATCTCGATCGCGCGCCACCTGCTGGTCGAGGACGGCCAGGAGGTCGAAGTCGGCATGCCCCTGCACGACGGACCGCTCGATCCTAAGTTGATGATGAAGTTCCGTGGTACCCGCGAGACCCAGCAGTACCTGGTCGAAGAGGTCCAGAACGTGTACCGCGACCAGGGTGTGTCGATCCACGACAAGCACATCGAG
>JBEKWQ010000147.1:0-4578 GCA_049512875.1 Acidimicrobiales bacterium | reverse complement strand
GCGCTTCTTTCTCGGACTTCTCATCGCGATCGTGAGCCTGGCAATTCTTGCTTCGGGCGGCGTCCTGGCGTACGTCGCAAGTACGGGAGTCCCGATATCGGGTGGCGTCGGTCAGAGGATCTACCAACCAGCGTCCGTGACCGAAATACAACATCAGTATCATCTGGGCATCGGGACCATGGTCATTGACCTACGCGGAGTCAAGTTCCACGATGATTCGTTGGCCATCGACGCGACCGTGGCGATCGGTCAATTAATGGTGGCGGTGCCGCCCGGTGTACAGGTGAACCTGAGCGCCCAGAGCGGGACGAGCACGATCTCTTATCCCGACGGGAGTGAGTCCTTTTACCAATCTGGTACGTCCAAGAGTGCAACGTCACATCTGGATCTGACAGTTCGAGTTGGCATCGGAAAAGTCGAACTCTTTCGTGCAGATGGTGGTGCGCCGCTCTTGTCGTTCCCGGGAGGCCCAGGTTTCCAGTGACGCGCTGAAGACGCAGTCGGCGAATCGCGAAGGCCTGTAGTGGTCTCCTACTCGTGAGGTCTACCTAAGACAAAATTGACGCGACTGACGTGGGGTCGTCTAATCTCGTCTTGGACGAATGACCGTACACTCGACCTATGAATAACCGGGCTTCGAGGTTCGTGACGTACGGCCAGTGGAATCTTGTCGTGTTCGTCATTTTCTGTCTTAGCCTTCATCCAGGCTTTGTTTTGAAGCGAGACGAAGGGGGATTCAGTAACTACGGGATCCACGTCAAAACCGTGATCCCCTATACGTTGACCTATCTCGGCTGCGTGATCTTCACATTGATCGCCGCGAAATATCTCCCGGTGGGAGGCCACAATGCCATGGTGTTGGCAAGATTGCTGCGTTCATACGCGCTTTTGTGTCTTCTTCTCCTCGTCACCACCTACGGCTACTCGTTGAACACTCCCCTCAAGGACGTCCATGGGGTGGTCGGCTTGGCCGCCATGGTGTTTGATCCCGCGGCGTCGGTGTGGCTCTTTCTCCACGTGAACACGTCCGTCTGGGATCGAATCCTCGTCGGCGTCGAGTTGGCGGGTCTGGTTCTGGGTGTCATCGACCTCTTGAACGTGGCTCACGTGCTGTTCGCCTCCCAGGCGGTGATTGCCGTAGGTTTCGGATTCCTATTGGCGCGTGGTACGCATTACATCGAGCGCCAGCCACGTGGGACCTCGTGACCGAGAGGCGTATTGGACTCTTGGGCGGGATGTCCTGGGAATCAACGCGGACGTACTACTCACTGCTCAATGAGTTCACCGCCGCGTCGCGGGGCCCGTGGCATCAGCCGCTCATCCTTATCGATTCGCTGGATTTCAGTGAGATCGTGGCGTTACAGAGAGCAGGTGATTGGAACGCGACCGGTCGAATCCTCGCGGCATCCGCCCAGCGACTTGAACGTGGCGGGGCAACCATCCTGGCCATAACTGCCAACACGATGCACGTCAACTTCGAGCAAGTCGTTGCGAGTGTCGATCTTCCCGTGATTGACATTCGAGAGGCGATCGTGGACGAACTTCGCGAACGCGGCGCCTCGTCATTGTCGCTACTGGGCACGAAGTACGTGATGGCGGGCAATGTCTTCACGCCGTACCTCTCGGGAGCGGGAGTCGACGTGGTCGTGCCCGAAGAGAATGAGCAGTTGGAGTTGCAGCGAATGATCTTCGAGGAGCTGACCCAAGGAATCGTGCTGGAAAGTTCTCGGTCGACGTTCCTGGGAATCGCGGATCACTGTCGAGCAAGGGGTGGAGAAGTGGTCGGTCTTTGCTGTACCGAGTTCGGCATGCTCGTCGACGAGACAGCTGCTTCGTTCCCCGTTATCGATTCGACCAAGGCGCACGTGCGTGCCCTACTAGCCCACAGTTGAGTCTTTACGACTTACGAGTTCGGACCCGGCCTCGGACAAAAGCTCGACATCCATGCCGGTGCCACCCACGCGCTGGTCGCAAAGTAGCGTGAAAGCATCGACGCGGCGACTCCTTGATGCACGCTCGGGATGTCAAAGGCCGTGATGGCCGCTGCACGTGCCGCGTGGAGGCCAAGAGCGACGTCAATCTTTCCTCCGCCAACGCTCTCTACGTCGATGACCTCGACACGGCTAACACCGCCGATCTCGTAATCATCGGCGTCGCACAACGCCAGTGACTGCGCCGGCGATGAGACCCGAGAATGTTACGAGCGCGCGGCGTGGGCGCGGGTGGTTCTTACTGCGAATGATGTTCTCCTTGGAGTGGGTGTTGCTGAGTGCCGGAGCTTGGTCGGCGAAGAAGCGTATGCGAGTTGTCTTGAACTGAGTCGACGCGTCAACAGAGCGATGAGGTCGTGGGCGTAAGAAGAATGAGATCGTCACGACGTGAGTGAGATTGAGTGACTGGCGCAAGACACAAGGACTCATGACGGTAGTGTCGCAAGGCGAGACAATTTCACGGACCGATTGGCGAACTACCCTATACGTATGGAAGACGAGGCTCTGCTCGAGCGTATTCTGGGCGGCGATCGTGACGCCTTCACTGAACTCGTCGAGCGCTATCAACATTCTCTGATTCGACTCGCGCGCTACTTCGTAAAGACCGAATCTTCGGCGGAAGACGTCGCCCAGGACACGTGGATCGCTGTCATGAAGGGCCTGGAGAAGTTTGAAGGGCGCTCAACGTTCAAGACATGGCTTTTCCGCATCGCGGCGAATCGCGCTCGCAAGACCGGTGCGCGTGAGTACCGGGTCGTGAACGTCGATCCGGTCGATCCGGTCTCGAGTGCTCGATTCAATGAGGCAGGCATGTGGCGCGAAGCCCCGGTACCCTTTACCGAACTGATCAACGACAGACTGGCCAACGCCGACGTCGTAGAAGCGTGTCGAAGGGCAATACGGGATTTACCCGAACCCCAGCAATCTGTTGTAACGCTTCGCGACGTTGAGGGACTGTCTACCAGGGAAGTTTCTGAGCTACTTGAGATTTCTGAGTCCAATGTGCGCGTCTTATTGCACCGAGGTCGAGCCAAGATCCGCGAAGCGCTGGAGGGAAAGCTGAAAGGAGGGTACTCATGGCAATGACCCAAGACATCACGTGTCACCAGGCGGTTGCCCTCGTGAGCGACTATCTCGAAGGTGCACTCAGTCGGCGCGACCGGCGACGTCTCGAGCGGCACCTGGAGGGCTGTGAGGCGTGCTCGGCCTACCTCGAACAGATGAGAGTGACCATCGCGATCAGCGGTTCAGTGGGTCCCGAGGACTTGTCGGCGGAAGCACTGTCGCGCCTTGTGGACGTTTTCGAGAAATACCAGCAGGATCAATCCAGCGAATAGACGAGTTGAGGTCGCGATTTCACTCAGGCTTCGTCGGCAACACCCACACTCTCGAACCATTGCCCCACGCGCCCGGCGGCCCGTAGAGTTCGGTGAAGATCCGATGCGCCAGCACGGTCTTTGGGTCGCGGGCGCTGAATCGAATCTTCTCGGAGTGCCACTTGCCGTCGTAGCACGCCGGAGAACAACCATTCCACGTCAAGGTACCGGTCGCTTCGGCACTGACCGAAGTCCACGAGGTCCACGTGACGTGCTTGATGTAGCGGTTCGAATCGGCGCACGTCAACACGATGTTGGTGGGCCGCACTTGGAGCAGCGTGCAGTTATAGAGCGATGTCGTCGAAGGGCTCGCTGCTTGGGCCGGTGCTTCGTTCGATATGAGAATGAGACCAGAAATGTTCAACGCCATGACTACGGCACCGATCAGGGTGAAGCGCTTCATGTATGCCTACTTCCTGGTAGTGAACGTCGTCCCGGCTGGCAGTTCGTCACGAGAGTCGGGGTGCAGTATCCAGGCAGACTGGCGTCCGTGTACGGTCCATTCTTCGGGTCCACCGACCACGGCAGTGTCCTCGTCAATCCCGAGGATCGTCACGTTGTCATCAAAGGGCAGCAAAAAACGCGCCGCGACGTCGGGCATCCGCTTGGTGAACAGGTCGAAGTGCGGAATGACACGAAGTTGGGGCAAGAGACCGAGGCCGGGTGTGCCACCCTTCTTGGGGTGACGAAGAGATGGTACCCAAGTGGTCATCGCCATTGCGCCCGCGCTACAGCCCGCGAGTGCGGCACCACTTCGCCACGCTCGAACAATGGCATCCCAGACCGGTGTCTCGCGCAAGGTTTCGGCGAGATAGCCCGGGTTTCCTCCGGACATGTAGATGAGCCCCGCGCCCGCGACGAGCTCGGCGTACGTCTCGTTCAGGGCGTCGTCGCGAACGTTCACCGGAATGATCACCGCCTCAACTCCAATTCGCTCAGCTTGGGTTTTACCCAGATTGTGCCAATGCTCGACGACCTTCGGACCGTCGGGCACCGCAGCGGTCGCGAGCTGGACGTACCTCGGCGCCCGCCCTTGCAAGAGAGAGGCTTCGATCGCCGTCATCTGGGGCAGATATTCACCCGATCCCACGAGGGCCAGAGGCCCCGATGTCTGCTCAGCGGCCATGAGTCGCGCTCGCGATCCAAAGTGCTCCGAGAATCGCCAGGTGACGCGGGACTTCATGCATTCAGGAGTCTCTCATTCTCTTGAA
>JBEKWQ010000146.1:0-4613 GCA_049512875.1 Acidimicrobiales bacterium | reverse complement strand
GAACGATCGACTTAAGCGTTCCAACTGGAATGTCGCCACTATGAATCGGAACCACGGTTTGGCAAGTTCCACACCGAACAATGAGATGGGATCCCGACTGACGAACCTCAAGGCAACCAGACTGACGGAGCAGTCCTCTGAGATCTCGCACTTTCATTTACTCAGTCTACTGGATTAGACTGAGTAAACAAATTCAACATATTCACGACCTTCCATTGATTTATCGGATTCAATGATCTGCCTCGATTTAAGGGACACCTCCTGAGATCGGTGGTGGCTCGGATACAGCCAGAATTGAGTAGCGACAAGTGTTTGGCGGCTCGCTAGGTCCATCTCCAAGTGATTTTGGGCGTTGAATGGGCATTACGTGGGCATTAAAGGCGCTTATTTTGCGTAAATATGGCACTCTTGACGCAGATGCTCGCAGGACGAAAATGTACTTTCACCAGGAATTACGAAGCACCCCCAACGGGATTCGAACCCGTGCCGCCACCTTGAAAGGGTGGTGTCCTAGGCCGCTAGACGATGGGGGCCTGTACTGCGTCGCCACGAATACAACGTGGTGGTCGGGCTGCCGGGATTTGAACCCGGGACCTCTGCGTCCCGAACGCAGCGCGCTACCAAGCTGCGCTACAGCCCGCAGCGAGTTGCCTCGCAGCCAGATAATCCTAGTCGGCGAGGCACCAGTTCAACAAAGGTTCAGTCCGGCTCAAGCTCGGTTGGTTCGAGCACGTGGTACTCGATCACTATCTCGCTGATTCGTCGTCGTTCCACGGACTGGACTCGAAAAGTCCACTCGCCGAAGGTATAGACGGTGCCAGCGGCCGGTATCTCACCGGCGAGATCGAGTACGAAACCAGCGATGGTCACGTATTCGCCCTCGGGGATCACGACGCCCAACTCCTCTTCGACCTTGTCCACGTGGGTTTGGCCGTCAACCAACCAACGATCTTCACGGATCCGAACAATCGGCGGATCTTCGTCCTCGTCGAACTCGTCGCTGAGGTCGCCGACGAGTTGCTCGAGAATGTCGCGGATAGAGATGACGCCGGCCACACCGCCATGTTCGTCGAGGACGAGCGCGAAAGTACGGCGCTGCTCACGGAGCTCCTTGAGGCTTTCGAGAAGATCTAGGGTTTCGGGCAACATCAAGGGGCGGCGAATCTTTCGGGCAATTTCGTTGGTCGAAGGAAGCGAGACGCCGATGGCGCGCTTGATCGCGGTCGAACGGAAGAGGTCGTTGACGAAGAGGACGCCTTCTACTTCGTCCAAGTCACCCACGACGACTGGAAAGCACGAGTGACCAGTGTCGCGAACCGCCTCAGCGATCGCCTCGGGGGTCACCGGGATCGTGAGGTAGACCACGTCCACGCGCGGGGTCATGACGTCGCGAAGCTCTAGTTCGCTCAATTGGTCCACACGGGCCTTGATGGCGACCGCTTCTGGCAGGTCGGCCTGGGACGCGGGTGTACCCGAGAATCTCGCGCGGATCCGCGCGAGGCTTGAAGGAGGAGGTTTCGGGTCGCTCATCGAGCGACGGCGGCGCGAACGGTGGCGGGGCGATAGGTCTCGTCCTCGTATTCCTCACCGCGTAGCAAGGCCCGGACTGCGGTGCGCACGCGCTGCGGGTCCAAGGGCTTCACGACGAAACCTTCGGCACCACTTCGGCGTGCGAGGAATACGTCCGCACGCCGATCGAGCAGCATCAGGACCGCAACCGGTTCTGATGCGCCGTACGATTCTTCGTGGCGAAGGTCCATGCACACGGCCATGCCACCCATGGAGCCGATCTGCATGTCGACGACGACCAAGTCGACCTCGCCACGTTTCACTCGGTCGCGGACCTCGTGTCCCGTGGCGACCTCTTCGATGGAGAGTTCGGGCCCTTCGAGCATGGCGCGCAGTTCGTGGCGTAGCGACGACAGGTCGCTCGCTAGCAGTACCGTGGCCACGGGTTTTAGCGTAGCAAGCCCCGGCGCGGCTGGAAAATGCTGCACAAAATTCGTCTTGCCTCGTGGTGATCAAGTGGTTATCCTGCGGTCTTAGGTCGAGCCGGGGGAGATTGAATGTCGACTGCTCCAGTGGATTGGTCGGACGCCGCCGCGTGTCGCGGCAGCGAAGGTTCGTTGTTCTTCTCACCGGATGTTTCTGAACGCAAGGAAGAACGTCATGAGCGAGAGTTCCTCGCCAAACGACTGTGCGCCAACTGTCCCGTTCGCGGTGATTGCCTAGAGGCCGCGCTCGCTCGCCACGAGACCTACGGCATCTGGGGCGGTCTCAACGAACTCGAACGCCGCGCGCTGCTCAGGACCTAGTGCGCTCGGCCTCGCCTGACGCGGGCACCCGACGACCGTAATGGTGGACGATGAGAATGAATAACAAGAACGTCACGATATGCACCCCGGTGCAGTAGAGGCAGATGTTCTTAATGATCAGGATCTCAGCCGCGACGAGCCAGAGAACAAAGGCCATGGAGCCGACCATGATCGCGATCCGCAGGTCGTGAATCCAGCGGCTCGTCATTCGCCAACACCAGGGTGAGGTGAGCACGCAGAGCACGACGTACCCGCAGAGCCCTAGGACCGCGACGGGGATTCCCAGGAAATAAGACTGAGCTGACGTGGTGACCTTGGCGCAGTTGATGAACCCGCTGTCTGGACAAACGAGGTCCTGGGTGCCGTTGAAGTGAGCGTTCGTAAGGTACACAGACAGCGCGAGTCCGATGAGGCTCAGGACGAACGTCGCGTACATCGCCCAGCGGGGGACGGGGGCCATGCGGGAACTCATCTAGATCTTCATGATCTTCTTCGCTGCCACCACCGCCGGCGACGTGCAGACCGTGCTCGGCTGGTTATTGGTGAGCGTGCAGATCGACGCGGTCAGGTAGTTGGCCGAGGCGATGATGGCCGCCGTGATGGGACTGGAGGTGGTGTTGAGGCCCTGGGCAATCGCGGTTCGCGAGAGTCCCGCCAGGGTGGCTGGCGTGAAACTAGCGCCCGAGACCAGAAATTTGTTGCCGATTGACATAAACGGGATAGAACCATTGTCCGACGACGGCATGCCCTTGATGTAGGTCGACGTGTCGTACTTGCGAAACAGCGCCAACTGGGTCTTGGTTGGCGTCTGGAGCTTCGTGTACGAACTCGTGGCCGAGTCATAGACGTTGGTCTCGAACTCAATGCTCTTAAAGGCGATATAGGGCGACGTATATTTAGCCTTCAAGAACGTGAACGTCGGCGTGTTTGGATCGATGTCCTGGGAGGAACTCGTCATGTTGCCAAGTCCCGACCAGGTTCCGAATCGACTGAGGGCGATGATGGTCGGCCACCGTTGGGCAGCACAGAAGGGGCAGTATTCGGCTCCGAAGTAGAACACCTCGGGGAGCTTCTTGCCGTTGACCGTTTCGCTGAGCGCGGGCTGGCCCGAGATCGCTTGCGGCGGGGTGACCGGCGCGACGGGCGATATGACGCTGACGGTGTTAAAGACCGAGGCGGGCACGGTGGTGAGTTCACTCACCGTCGCTGGGTCAGTCGCCTGGAACGTGGAAGAACCGGTCGAGGCAGTAGAGCCACTCGTTACCTTGATGATGACGAGAGCGGCGACCACCAACACCACGAGGCCCACCGCGAGCCACGTGAACAATCCAGCGGGACGTCCGGAGGATGCCTTGGCGGGCGGTCTCTTCGAAGGGGGTTTCTTTGCCACGGTGCTCCTAGTCTCTTTGGAAACACAAACTTACTAGAAGTTCTCCAATCACCGTTTCGCGCGAGTGGTGCGTAGGTAGTTTGCCTTATGGCCGAAATCCTGATACCACGACCAGCCGCGACCGTGTTGACCCTGCGTGAGGGAAAGAATGGTTACGAAATTCTTATGCTGCGTCGCAACCTCAACAGCGATTTCGTGGGCGGAGCGTACGTATTCCCGGGGGGTGGCGTCGACCCCGCTGACGCGAGCGAGGTGGCCCAGAAGCTGAGCGTCGGGATGACCGACGCGTCGTGTTCGCAGCGCCTGAAGATTAAGAGCGGTGGCCTGGCCTACTACGTGGCGTGCCTACGTGAACTCTTCGAGGAGGGCGGCATCCTGATCGCCTGTGATGACCAGGGCCGCGAGGTGGACATTACCGATCGAACCCTGGTTGACCGACTGAACCGCGATCGCGCCTCGGTCAACGACGGTTCGCTGCGCTTCGTGGAACTACTCGAGCGAGAAGGGCTCTACCTCGACCTTCGAAACATCGGCTACCTCGCCCACTGGGTCACGCCGGTGGGTCCGCCACGACGCTACGACACCCGGTTCTTCGTGGCGCTCTCCCCGGTGGGCCAGGTGGCTGGCCACGACGAGTATGAGACGGTCGCTTCGCGATGGATTCGACCAGTGGACGCTCTGGCGATGCACGCACGAGGAGAACTGGAGATGATCTTTCCCACCATCCGCAACCTTGAGATCGTCGCCCAGTTCGACACCGCCCAAGAGGTGCTCGACTACGCCAACGCTCTGGTCGACATCCCTAGGACCGAACCGCGCGTCGTCGAGCGCGACGGGGCGATCGTCATCCTCGTGCCAGGAGATGACGGCTACGAGGTCGAGGCGTGAAGCGCGCGTTCGAGGGAGTC
>JBEKWQ010000145.1:0-4656 GCA_049512875.1 Acidimicrobiales bacterium | reverse complement strand
AGATCCCAAAGACCGCGATGCAGGTGGCGAGGATCTGCGTGCCCAGTACCGCGATCCACAAGATGCGTGCGGGCCTTATCGACCAGAAGGGACCGCGAGTTCGGGCCTGGAAGATGGTCAGGTGTCCCGCGACCGACAAGGTGAGGTACATCATCGTTTGCAGTTCGGTTCGACCAAGGTGAAATACCCGGTCACCCAGGTAGAACACACCAAAGGCGGCGATTGGTCCGACGACGCCCAGCACGGTCGCCATACCGAGCACCACGCGCATGTTCCACGATTCGGGCTGATTTCGGTAGCGGACGTTGTCGTAGGCGATCGAGAGGATGGCGCCGTCATTCAGGAGCGCCAGTAGGACGATTTGAATCGCGGTGACGGGAAAGAAATTGAACAACAAGATCACGGCGGTCACGAAGAGAAGGACGCGCAAGGTTTCGGCGATGCGGTAGATCGCGTAACTGTTCATCCGTTGGAAGATCTTGCGACTCTCCTTGATCGCGTCAATGATGACTGAGAGGCCGGGCGTCGTCAACACGATGGACGCCGCGGCACGGGCGGCGTCGGTGGCACTCGAGACCGCGATGCCGCAATCGGCTTTCTTCAAGGCCGGTGCGTCGTTCACGCCGTCGCCCGTCATGCCCACGATATGACCGTGCCGCTCCAAGACGTCTACGATGTGGAACTTGTCTTCGGGGAATACCTGGGCGTATCCGTCCGCGTCTTCGATGGTCTTGGTGGTTTCGACAGACTCCGTGTTCTTGCTCGTGCGAAGACTGGCGGCGTCAAGGATGTCCGTTCCCATGCCGAGGGTTCGCGCGGTCTCTTGAGCGATCGCCAACGCGTCGCCGGTGACCATCTTTACGTGCACGCCCATCTGACGGGCCGTGGCGATGGTGGCCTTCGCGTCGAGGCGAGGTGGATCAAAGAGGGGGAGCACGCCGAGGAAATGCCACGCGCCATTGCCTTGCGCGCGAGCGACGCCGAGCGAGCGAAATCCGCGTTTCGCGAAGTCGAGGACCGCATGATCGACGTCGGTCTTGACGGCCTTCTTGTTCGACGACAGGGCGAGGATCACCTGGGGTGCTCCCTTGGTGACCCTGAACGATGGTCCGCCCCTGGCCTTCACGGTCGCCTCGGTCCGCTTCCCCACGGGGTCGAAGGGTTGGAAGTTGGTGACGGAGTAACCACGCAGCACCGCAGGGTGTTCAAGACCCGCCAGCACGGCCAGGTCGATCGTGTCGTTGTCATCCGCGCGCGAGGCGAGGGCGGCGTCCAGAATGACCTGTTCGACGTCGACACCCTCCACCGCCAAGGGTTCGCCGAGCGTCAACGTGTTCTGCGTGAGGGTTCCGGTCTTGTCGGTGCAGAGGATGTCGACGCCCGCGAGTTCTTCGATCGCCACGAGTCGACTGACGATGGCCTTCTTCCTGGCGAGCAGCCGCGCGCCTACGGCCATGGTCACCGACAATACGGTTGGCATCGCGACGGGTATGGCCGCCACCGTGAGCACGAGCGCGAACTGCAAGGTCGTCAAGAACGGGTCACCGCGCAGCACCGAAACCAGGATGATGATCGCCACCATTGCGATCGCGAGGTAGATCAAGTAGGTCCCGATTCGCAGGACCGCTTTTTGGAAGTGACTCTTGGTCACGGTGTCCTGAACGAGTTCGGCGGTCTTGCCGAAATACGTGGACGAGCCGGTCGCGTAGACCAGAGCGCCGATCTCACCTTGTCGAATGATCGACGCCGAGTAGACCGAATCGCCGGGTCCGCGAGATGCCGGTAACGACTCGCCCGTGAGGGCCGACTCATCAACCTCGATCGGATCGCTCTCGAGGAGGCGGGCGTCGGCGGGCACGATGTCGCCCAGACGAAGTCGTATGACGTCACCGGGAACTAGCCCCTTGGCGGGCGGGTTGCTCCACGCATCATCGCGCAGCACCCGTGCCTTGATCGCCAGGGACGCCTTTAACGCGTCGACGGCCTTGCCCGCTTGGTGCTCTTCGAAGAAGCCAATGAAGGCGTTCGCGAAGAGCAGGACCAGGATGATGATGAAGTCTGGCCAGTGACGAAGTATTCCCGACAGCAGTACGGCGATTTCAATCATCCACGGGATGGGTCCCCAAAAGTAGCCGAGGAATTTCAGGAACTCGTTCGGTCTTACTTCGGCGATCTCATTTGGACCGTACTCGACCAGGCGCTCCTTCACTTGGGCACTGGTAAGGCCGCCCTCTGAGGTGTCCAGCTTCTTCATGACCTCGTCGAGTGGAAGCGTCGAGAGATCGCGGGCCTTCCTTGAAGAAGCCGTGCCAGCTCGCGGGTGCACTTTTCTTTGGGGTCCTTTGGCAACGGTGGAGCGAGCGACCATGGCCGACCTTTCGGCACGTGAGGTGCTTTGCGCACGTCCTGCGTACTTCCAACGTAGTGACTATTGAGGCACGCCATTCAGTCATCGTGTCGATGAGCTCGGTGTCGAGCACGAGTCACGTACCGCGATTCGTCGTACTTACCTCGTCGTCGTGAAGCGACATCGAGTTTCGGGGAGGACACAGCAAGGAAATGTGTTAGCGTGAAAACGTTGCTCCAGACCCTAGGCGACTCGTTTGGTCCTAGGAGGCGTCATGAGCGACATAGAAAAATCCCTTAAGTTCGCCGCCACGTCCTCTGGATGGTCCGAAGGCCTCTGCACCGTTCGTCACGCGCACCACTTTGCTTGTTCGCCCTCGTCGCGGCGCCGTTCAAGGTGGACTCTTCTCGACAACAACGTCGCGCGCTGGTTCTCGTCGTTGCGACCCAACTCCTCCAAGCGGGTCGGCATGGGATAGACGCACGCATTCGGTGGGCCGCCCGGGTCTCGATCCCGGCACCTTGAGATTAAAAGTCTCCTGCTCTTCCCGATGAGCTAGCGGCCCCTCCGGTGACGTCGCTCTGGATTCGCAACGTCGCCGAAGGACTACCTTACTTCACTCGATTTGGCGAACCATCATGTTGTCGTTGTCCTGCAGTTCCCGATGTCACGAAGTAGTCACGTACTTCTTTAGAGAAGTGGACTTTGGTCCTTAGCCCGCCACGAAAGTCTCTCGCATTTAGTAGGACAATTAATTAGGGCTTGGAGCCCATCATGAAGTACTTGAGGAGGCAGTATGACGTTACTTAACTCTCCGTCCGCTTCGAAATCAGAGCCTCAGAGCGAGCCGCTCTCCGAACGAAATCAGATGAAGGCCCACTCGCTCGGGTTGACGTCCGCCACGGCACTGGTCATTGGCAGCATCGTTGGTACCGGCGTGTTCACCATGCCGGCCGTGCTCGCGGGAGCGGGCACGATGGGCATCGCCGTGCTGGCCGTCATTGCCGTGGGCGCGATGTTGCTCGCTGTCTTGTTCGGTCAACTCACCAAGCGCGTGCCAAACAGTGACGGTGGCGTGTACGCGTACACCCGCCACGAGTTCGGCGACTTTGCCGGTTATCTCGTCGGCTGGTGCTACTGGATCCAGTCCTGGGCCGGTAACGCCGCGATCGTCTCATCGTGGGTCTTCTACGTCGACGCCTTGTTCAAGTTCAGCCACCCCAGTGGCATGCAGAACTGGGGCATCGCGATGTTCGGACTGTGGATACCGGCGATCATCAACCTCACCGGTGTTCGTCAGATGGCCTGGTTTCAGAACATCACGGTGGTCTTGAAGTTCCTGCCGCTTCTCTTCGTGGGTGTCGTAGGCTGGTTCTTCGTCGCGCGGGCCAACTTCGGTCCCTTCAACGCTTCGGGTGGCAGTCTCTACAACGCCATCGGCATCGCCGCGGGTGTGGCGCTGTTCTCCTTCATTGGTGTGGAGGCCGCGGCCATCACGGCCAAGCGCGTGAAGAACCCGCGCACCAACGTGCTGCGCGCTTCGGTGATCGGTACCATCGCGAGTGCCGGTCTGTACGTGCTCGTCACCGCAGCGGTCATGGGTCTCGTCGCGCACCACACGCTCGTGAACACCGGGTCGCCCTTGGTCAACGCCTTCCAGACAATGTTCCCCCACAGTGCCTGGGCCGGTCAGTTCGTCGCGGGGGTCGCCGTGATCTCGGGACTCGGTGCGTTACTCGCCTGGACGTTAATCGTCACCGAGACCTCGCGCGCCATTGCCCAAGACGACCTGTTCCCGCGCCCTTTCGCGTGGTCTGACAAGAAGGGCACCGCGTGGTTCGGCATCCTGGTGGGTACGGCGCTGCCGTCGCTGCTGATGCTCTGGCGCTACTCGACGAGTTCGGGTCTCACGGTCTTCACGTACCTGGTGGACTTGAGCGTCGTGACCGTCGCCATTCCGTACTTCTTCTCGGCGATCGCCCAGCTGACGTTCCTCGTCTCCAAGCGTCGCCACGTGCAGGGTTGGCAGTTGGCTCGTGACCTCTGTGTCGCGGGCGCCAGCGTGCTCTTTTCCATGTGGGTGACGTTCGCCTCGGGCTACCAGGTCGTCTACCAGGCCCTGGTCGTGATCCTGGCCGGACTCGTCCTCTACGCCTTCCTCAACGCCCGCCGCCAGCGCCTCGGGGAGACCGCCGAGCCGGTCGACCTGCCCGACGACCTGACGGCCGACTCCGCCCCGGCCACCACACCGACCGCGGCCGATGTGGCCAGCCCCGTGTGACCCGGCCCGGCCCGTGACACCCGTATCC
>JBEKWQ010000144.1:0-4676 GCA_049512875.1 Acidimicrobiales bacterium | reverse complement strand
ACTGGTTTCATCTTTGGGCACGGTTTCCTCGCCGTGGACGGGAATCTAGGTGCATTGGATTGGACTGTTTTCGACGATTGGCCCGCGTGTCGATTTCGTGGGACCAGAGCCTTCGTTTGCGGCATAAACCAATAAGAATTGTCTAAAGGCTCGATGACGTAGAAATGACCTCAAAAAGTAACGGCGATGCGGACCAAGGTCCCTAGGCCCCGAGGCTGGGAGAAGGGTGAAGTCATTACCATTGGATTAGACGAGCGTTTCGGGTCGGGACGCCCTTGTTAGCCAAGAAGTCAATCGTGCCTGCTCTCAGCGTGAAGTCCCTGCATAAGTCCTACGGGCTGTTGCACGCGGTGAACGACGTCAGTTTTGACGTGGTGCGTGGTGACGTATTCGCCCTGCTCGGACCCAACGGCGCAGGTAAGTCGACGACGATCGAGATACTCGAGGGCTTCTTGAAGCGTGACGGCGGTGACGTGCAGGTGCTTGGCGTCGATCCAGGTGATCGCAACAAACAGCGCTGGCTTCGTTCGAGGATTGGCGTCGTGTTACAAGAACTAACGGTCGAACCGTTCTTCACCGTGCGCCAGGTGCTCGAGCGCAACGCGGGCTACTACCCAACTCCTCGTCGGGTGGGCGACGTGATCGACCTTGTCGGATTGCGAGAGAAGGCCGACGTCAAAGTGAAGAGACTCTCGGGCGGCCAGCAGCGTCGTCTCGATATCGGTCTGGGGATAATTGGCAGTCCAGAATTACTCTTCCTCGACGAGCCGACCACGGGGCTGGACCCCGCGGCGAGGCGAATGACGTGGGACCTGATTCGAGCGCTCTCAGGTGAGGGCACCACGGTCGTGCTCTCGAGTCACTACATGGACGAGGTTGAGGCGCTCGCTCGTCACGTCGTGGTCCTGACGCGAGGTCGCGTCGCCGCGACCGGCACGCCTTCGTCACTGGGGGGCCGTGACCTGGGTCAGGTCGCGATCTCCTTTACGATGCCCGAGGGTATTGCCGTTTCGGACCTGCCAGTCGCGCCGAGTTGCTGTGAGGGACTCCGGGTGGAGATCGATACCGACTGCGAACTCGAAGTGCTCTCGCGACTGACCAATTGGGCTATCGATGAGAACGTCTCGCTCGCCGGTCTCAGCGTGATGCGCCAGACCCTGGAGGACGTCTATCTTCGCCTGACCCGTGAGGCGTTGACCTCGTCGGACGAGGCTCGCTCGTGAGCGTTGACGTCGTCGCACCCAAGCAACGCATCTGGCGCCGTGATCTTCGCCTCGTGATCCACCAGGTTCGTTACGAGCAGAAGGCTTTTTGGATCAACAAGACCGGGGCGATGTTCACCATCGGATTCTCGGTCATCTTCTTGATAATGCTGGGCGCGACCAACGGGACCCAGACCATTTCCTACCTGGGTAACATCACCAACGACCAATATTACGTTCCTGGATTCATCGCTTACGGCATCATGGCCGCGTGCTTCAGCATGCTCACGAGCAATCTCGTGAGTCGGCGTGAGACCGGGCTCTTGAAGCGACTTCGTCTTACGCCTCTTCCCGCGTGGGCGTTGCTCACGTCGATCTTTCTCAGTACCGCGATCGTGGCGCTGGTCCAGGCCGCGGTCTTGCTGATCATCGGGCGGTTTGGCTACGGTGTCGCTCTTCCCCGCGAGTGGTTGGCGTTCTTCGTCGTCCTCGTCGTGGGTATTGCGTGTTTTACCGCCATGGGTGTCGCGATCAGCTCGGTCATCCCCAACCAAGAGACGGCGGGCCCGGCGACGAGCGTGGCCTTCTTCGTCTTGTTGTTCTTGTCGGGCCTCTGGTTCCCATTGAAACCTGGATCGGGTCTGGAGAAATTCTCGACGTTCTTTCCGGTGCGCCATTTCCTGATCGCGGTTCGGGCGCCCTTCGAACAGTTACCTGGTTCGAGCGCGTGGCCCTGGCGCGACCTCGCGGTCGTAGCGATCTGGGGAATCGTCGCGGCGTTCATCGCACTGCGCAAGTTCCGCTGGTCGCCGCATCGCGGCTAGAGGTGACCTCGGTAGCGTCCACGTCGCGCAATCAGGGAAACAAGCCGCGGATCTCGGTTGCTTCGGCGATTCGTTCGACACCGACGGCGATCGCGGTGTCGCGAAGGTTGACCTTGAGTTCCTTTTGACGGTTCCACACGTGATTGAAGGCCTCGTGCATCGTCTTTTCCAGACGCTGTTGGAAGAGTTCGGATTCCCACATGAAGCCCTGCAGGTCCTGGGCCCATTCGAAGTAGGAAGCGACGACCCCACCCGCGTTGGCGAGCACGTCGGGCACGACGGGAATATTGCGACTCGAGAGCACTGCGGCGCCCTCGCCGGTCGTTGGACCGTTGGCGGCCTCGATCATGATTGAGGCCGCCAACGACGACGCGACCTCTTCGGTGATGACCCCTCCGAGGGCGGCGGGGATCGCGATGTCACTGGGGATGGTCCAGAACTGGTCTGCGTCAACGTGATCCGCGCCGGGGTAGCCCACGACGGTACCCGCTTCTTCGAAGTGTTTGGTGAGCACGCGCGGGTTGATGCCCTCAGGCACGTGGATGGCGCCTTTCACGTCGGCGACGCCGACGAGTTTCATGCCGCGGTCACTCTTGAGCTTCACCCGGGGTGCTCCCACTTTGCCGTAGCCCTGGATGATGACGCGCTGCTCGTTGGAGAGCCGTCCGAGGCGCTGGAGGATCGCCGCAGTACAGATCGTCACCCCGAGCGACGTCGCTCCGGCGTGGCCGAGCGTACCGCCGATGGCGAGTGGCTTTCCGGTCACGACGCCCGAGATGTTGTGACCGTGCATCATCGATACGGTGTCCATGATCCAACTCATGACTTGGGCGTCGGTGTTTATGTCGGGCGCGGGGATGTCCCGGTCCGGTCCGATCATCGGACCGATGGAAAAGGCGTAGCGTCGCGTCAGTCGCTCGAGCTCAGCGCGCGAGAGTTTGGTGGGGTCCACGCGCACGCCGCCCTTGGCGCCGCCGTAGGGGATGTTCACCACCGCGCACTTGATCGACATGTCCGCCGACAGCGCGGCGATCTCGTCGCCATTCACGCTCTGGTGAAAACGGATGCCGCCCTTGCCTGGACCACGCGACGTGTCGTGTTGGATGCGCCAGCCCGTGTACATCTCGACGTTGCCCGAGTCCATGCGCACCGGTACCGCGACTTCGAGGATCCGTTCAGGGGTGATGATCCGCTTGATCATGCCTTCGTTGAGCCCGAGTAGTTCACCCGCGGATTGGATGAGCGAGGTGACCCTGACCCAGGGATTGAAGTCGTGCGGAGTTGATTCGTGGGGTTGCGTGACCACGTTGTCACCAGCCTTCTCTGCGTCGTGAAAGCAGACCTGCCTTCAAAGCCCAGCGTAGAACACGAGGCTCGCACCGATTCACGTTCTTTTGACACTTCCGGTACTGTGGGAACGACTCGAGGAGGAACCGTGAAGATTTCGACGATGTTGAGTTACTCGGGTGGCTTCAAACACGCCGCCGAGCAGGTAGTGGAGATGGAAAAAGCGGGTCTGGACCTCGTCTGGGTCGCCGAGGCCTACGGCTTCGACGGTCCGTCGCTGATGGGGTATCTCGCGGCGTTGACCGACACGGTTGAGATTGGCGCGGCGATCTTGCCCATCTACACCCGCACGCCGACGTTGATCGCCATGACCGCGGCGGGTATCGACGCGCTCTCCGACGGTCGCTTCCATCTCGGCCTCGGCGCGTCGGGCCCCCAGGTGATCGAGGGTTTCCACGGCGTGCCCTACACGAGTCCCCTCGGCAAGACCAGGGAGATCGTCGAGATCTGCCGTGACGTTTGGAAGCGTGAAGCACCTCTCGTGCACCAAGGCAAGAACTACACGCTGCCGTTACCGCCTGAACAGGGGACCGGTCTGGGCAAGCCGCTTAAGATCATCGCCCACCCAGTACGCAGCGAGATTCCGATTTGGATCGCCGCACTGGGCGAGAAGAACGTCGAACTGACCGCCGAGATCGCCGACGGGTGGATCCCGATTTTGTTCATTCCCGAGCGGGCCCAGGACGTGTGGGGAGCACCCTTGAAGGCGGGGGCTGCCAAACGCGCGAGAGGACTCTCCGAGATGATGATCACCGCCGGCGGCTTGCTGGCGATTGGCGAAGGCCCCGAGGTGACCGCGCTTCGTGAGTTCCAGCGCTCCATGGTCGCGCTCTATGTGGGCGGCATGGGAGCGAAGGGAAAGAACTTCTACAACGAGCTCGCCGTCCGCTACGGCTACGAGAAGGAAGCCGAGGTCATCCAGGACCTGTATCTGTCGGGCAAGAAGAAAGAGGCCGAGGCGGCGGTGCCGGCAGAGTTCTTAGAGTTGACAACCCTGTGCGGTCCGTTGAGTTACGTCAAGGACCGGATCGCGGCCTTTAAGGACGCGGGCGTGACGCACCTGCAAGTGCACCCGATCCCGTTGGGTGACCAAACGAGTGCGTCACTCATCGAGTCAGTGAAGGAAATCGTTTCGTAACCTGCGCACCAGGCGGCCGGGTCAGTCTGGTGCGACTCGAGTCGGGTTAGCTCGAGGCGACCACGACGACCAAGCTCGCCGACGTGTTACCGGTCACGTGCGCGCTGAGCGTGTAGTGGACTTTGGTAAGTCCGAGTGCCTTCAAGTACGCCTCCACCGAAGTGG
>JBEKWQ010000143.1:0-4804 GCA_049512875.1 Acidimicrobiales bacterium | reverse complement strand
GCTCCGGCCAAGAAGGCGGCTAAGAAGCGCGCCCCAGCCAAGAAGGCTGCAAAGAAGAAGGCCGTAGCGAAGAAGGCTCCGGCCAAGAAGGCGGCTAAGAAGCGCGCCCCAGCCAAGAAGGCAGCCAAACGGCGTCCCGCCAAAAAGGCTGCTGCAAAGAAGATGTAGCTTTAGTCCGTTCGCGGACGTGTGTTCGAGGGGGCCTCAGGGCCCCCTCGAGTGCTGTTCGGACGCATTTCGAGGTCGCCAATTTCATCGATGTCCAGAGCCCACGGACTTTCGAGAACCACCCGACACGCGATGCCTAAGCGCCGGGCTTCTCGCTCGTGGAGCGCGCGCGAGTGGGGTCCGTAAGAGAAATGAAAGTCGAGTCCCGTAGGGAGCACCAGTACATTCGTACCGCGCTGGTGGTGGTCCGTGACAATCGTGATGCCTGGGTCCGGCTCAAAGAGTCCCAGACCGTACGGATTGGCGAGATCGCCGTGGACGAACATCACGACGCCGAATCGTTTCGCGATGGCTTGGTAGGCGAGTGCGGCCGCGTCGTTGAGGTTGGTCGAGTCCGAATGGAAGACCTCGACTCCGAGGCGACGCGCGAAGTCGCTGACGTGATTGGATTCGGTGAGCACCACCACGTGTCGAGGCGCGCTGGCGTTGATGACACCCGTGAGAAGGTCCTGGGCGAGTTCGGTGACGTCGCGAACACCACCAAGACGAAGCCGTTCCTTGGCAATTCCAAAGTCCTTCACCGGGATCAGGATCGAGACATCGGCCATGGATGTGAATGCTAGGTGAGTGGCTTGGCTACCCTTAGGACGTGGGCGCGTCGAAGATCGATCTTCTGGAGTTCGAGCGCCCGCTGCTCGATGATGGCGAGGTGGTAGTGGGCCTGGACGAGGTGGGCCGCGGTGCGCTCGCCGGACCGCTCTTCGTGGGCGCCGTCGTCCTCTCGTCGCTTCGTGCACCTCCCACGGGGCTGAACGACTCCAAGGTCTTGTCGCGGCGACAACGCGAGGATCTTGAGGTCCCGCTGCGCGAGTGGTGCGATGACTGGGCCCTTGGTTCGGCGAGCGCACTCGAGATCGACGAATGGGGCCTTCGAGTGGCGCTAGCGGTGGCTGCAACGAGAGCGCTGCAGGGACTTGGTTGCGTACCCACCTACGCTCTCGTCGACGGACCCTTTAACTTCCTCAGTGTCGCTCGACCAACGTTGGCTTTTTCGTACGTGGTTGCCCCACCCTCTTTCGCAGATCTGGCGTGCTCAGCGATCGTCAAGGGTGACCGTCGCAGTGCGACGATCGCGGCGGCGTCGGTTTTGGCCAAGGTGGCGCGCGACCTCGTCATGGTCGCACTTCACGAGGAGTGCGCACGCTACGAGTGGTCTTCGAACAAGGGCTACGGAACGCCAGCGCATTTGGCCGCCCTGCGACGATACGGACCGGTCGGCCATCACCGTCGATCATGGAGCCTTCCCGAAGTGAGCGCAGGAGGCGGGGAGACTAAGATTTCCTAGTTATGGCTCCGCTGCTCGTCGTCGACGATTTGAAGGTCCAGTTCGCCGGCCGGAGCATGCTCGCCACGGCGGTCAATGACTTTTCACTCACGATTAACGCTGGCGAGAGCGTTGGGTTGGTCGGCGAGTCCGGTTGCGGAAAGACCACGACCGGACTTTCCATCATGCGACTCTTGCCCACGAACGCCAAGATCGCCCAAGGCACGATCACGCTGGACGACGTGGAACTGACCTCACTTCCTGAGAAGGAGATGCGCCGATACCGGGGTAAAACCGTCGCCCTCATCCCACAAGACCCGATGAGTTCGCTCAATCCGACGATGAGGATCGGTTTGCAGATCGGCGAGGGACTTCGAATTCACGAAGGTGCCACCGAAGAGCAAGCACGCCTGCGGGCGATCGAAGTGCTGGAAATGGTGGAGATGCCTCGGCCCGTCGAGCGTCTCGACCAGTATCCCTTCGAATTATCTGGTGGACTTCGCCAGCGCGTGATTATTGCCATGGCGCTCGTCTGCAAACCGAAACTTCTTATCGCCGACGAACCGACCACGGCGCTCGACGTCACTATCCAAGCCCAGATCCTCGACATCATTGACCGCCTGCGCTCCGAACTCAATATGGGACTGCTCTTGATCACCCACGACATGGGCGTCATCGCTGGTCGCACCGATCGGGTCGTGGTCATGTACGCCGGCGAGCGGGCAGAAGGTGCTTCGACGAACGACCTCTTTCACTCAATGCGACACCCCTACTCCCAGGCGCTGCTCGGTTCAATGCCGAACCTCGAGAACACGACCAAGCATGAACTCGCGTCGATCGCGGGTATGCCGCCCGACCTGACCAAAGAGATCGTCGGCTGTCCCTTCGCGCCGCGCTGCTCACGATCCCAGGATCGTTGTCGTGTCGAGGATCCGCCGCTCACGTACGAAGGCGATCATTCCTACGCGTGTTTCTTCCCAGTGAATGGTCCAGCGCCGGTCGAAATCAGAGAAGCGTTCCTCGACCCATCGAGTAGGTCATTGAAGGAAATCATTCGGGTTGAAGGGATGGTCAAGGAATTTCCCATCAAGGGCGGTCTGGTACGGCACAAGGTCGGCGCGGTTCAGGCGGTCTCGAACGTGAGTTTTTCCATCGCCGAAGGGGAAACCTTCGGACTCGTAGGCGAGTCCGGTTGTGGCAAGACCACGATTGGGCGGATGTTGGTCGGAATCGAGACCCTTACCGCCGGCCAGATCTACTTCGACGACCGCCTGGTTACAGACGAGAAGCTCAAAATGTCCAAAGAGGACTACCGCCAACGTCAGATGATGTTCCAAGACCCCTATTCATCGTTGGACCCGCGCATGAGCGTCAACGACATCATCGGCGAACCATTACTGGTTCAGCGCGAGGGCACCAAGGTCGAACGACAGCGTCGGATCTACGAATTGCTCGATATCGTGGGCCTTAATCATCAGGCGGCCAATCGTTACCCACACGAGTTCTCGGGTGGTCAGCGACAGCGCATTGGCCTCGCTCGGGCACTGGCGCTCAATCCCCGTCTCATCGTCGCCGACGAACCAGTGTCGGCGCTTGACGTCTCGGTGCAGGCTCAAATCCTCAATTTGATGAAGAACCTGCAGCGCGAGCAGAACCTCTCGTACGTCTTCGTGAGTCACGACCTCGCCGTCGTCTACTACATGGCTAATTCCATCGCCGTTATGTACTTGGGCAAGATCGTCGAGATTGGCGACGCCGAATCGGTGTTTCGCGCACCCGCGCATCACTACACCCAAGGTCTCTTGGACGCGGTGCCCGTGCCTGATCCCGTAGAAGCCCGAAAGAAGCGCGGTTTGCAGGTGCGAGGCGAACTGCCGTCTCCGGTTAATCCGCCCTCGGGATGTCGTTTTCGCACCCGATGCCCTCGTGCGGAGGCGTTGTGCGCGGAGGTTGAACCGGCGATGACGAGTTTCGGCGAACGCCATCAAGCAGCCTGCCACTTCCCACTGCAGACGCCGGTTGCGATTGCGAAGCAAGGTACCGCAGGGGCCTAGACCTCAAAGGTAGAACGCCAGATCTAGCGATCGAGCAGTCGCACCTCGAACGCGTCGCGCAGCGCGTCACCGATGTAGTTGATCGAGATGACCACAAGAATGAAGATCGCCGCGAGCGGCCAGATCTCCCACCAGAATCCGTTCTGGATTTGGTCGGCTCCGGATTGGAGCATCGTGCCCCAGTCGGTCTGGGGCGGCTGAATGCCGAGTCCGAGGAAACCCAGTGCTGAGAGGAAGAGGATGGCGTCGGCGACCGAGAAGGTGGCGACCGTCACGATGTTGCTGATCGAGTTCGGGAACACGTGCCGTCGAATTACGTGAAGCTTGCTCGCTCCCATCGACGTGGAGGCTTTGGCGTAGTCGAGGTTTCGAATGAGAAGGGCGTCGCCCCGGATGATTCGTGAGTTTCCCCACCAACCGGTGAAACCAATGATGCAGATGAGAAACACGGTGGAGCGGCCGAATATCGTGATCAGCGTAATCAAGAAGAAGATGTAGGGAATCGAAAGGAACGCGTCAATGAGTCGCATCATCACGGTGTCCACGACGCCACCGACGAAACCAGCGATCATGCCCCACAAGGTTCCGACGACGATGGTGATGAATCCCGCGAGCAAACCAAGGGTTAGCGAATATTCACCGCCGAAGAAGATCCGGCCGAGTTCGTCGAAGCCGTTGCTGTCGGTACCGAGCCAGTGGGCGCTCGATGGCGGTTCGTTCTGGGGAGTACCGAAGGCGATTGCCTGGTTGGTCTGATTCGTCGGGTGAACGTGGGGAATGATAAAACAAGCTGCGGCGACGACAATCAGATAAATGATTGAAGCGATGGCGAGTTTATTGGCCATGAACACTTTGAGCCGTTGGCGCCACAGGGGGATCGGTACGTCTTGATCACTGAAGGCGGCGGCGTCGGTTTCGGTCGAGGTCGCCGTCATTTATCGCTGCCTTGAATACGAAGACGCGGGTCGATGATGCCGAGCACGACGTCGGCAGCGAGATTTCCGAGCAAGGTGAAAACGGAGACGAGAATCGTGATGCCGAGCACGACGGGAACGTCGAATTGGAGGGCGGCGTTCAAAGTTTGAAGGCCGAGACCGGAGTAGTTAAAAACGTACTCAACGATCAGAGCTCCTCCGAAGAGTGCTGGAATTGAAAGACCCAAGATGGTGACGATGGGTCCGAGAGCGTTGCGAAGACAGTGATGCCACAGCACCCGACGTGCGCTGCAACCTTTGGCCCGAGCCGTTCGCACGTAATC